>NZ_JBMKHJ010000003.1:0-275359 GCF_049237265.1 Enterobacter cloacae complex sp. IR5384
CAGACACCGTCTGAATTTGCAGCGGGCTGGAGAAAGGGTCATTCTGAGAATGAAGATTCCGACGTTACTAACTGAGTGTTGTATCTAATCGTGGGGGCAGGTCAGCCTCTCCCGGCGCTGATTCAGGTATTGCGCACGGTTGTAAACACCACGAACACCGCCGATCTTATGCGCCAGGCATTTCTCCACCCAGTCGGAGTTGTAACCTTGCTCATGTAGCAATGTGCTGGCAGTACGCCGGAAGTCATGAATAACAAAATCCCTGACGTTCAGATCCAGCGTACGCACCGCGCAGTTAAGCGTTGTTTTGGAAATTGGGCGACGGTAGTCGTTTCGGCTGGGGAAGATGTATGGAGAATCTCCGGCCAGAAATTTTAACTCTTCGAACATCGCCAGCGCTTGCTTTGACAGCGGAACAATATGTGGGTTATCCATCTTCATTCTTTCGCCGGGTATACGCCATTCCAGCGCGTTGAAGTTAACTTCACTCCATGTCAATCATCTCCGATTTACGCACCATGCAGATGAGCAGCAGGTGCAGGGCCAGTTTGTGGCGTCGGTTCATGTTAGAGGTGTAGATCCCCCGTAGCAGGATGCCGATCTCTTCTGCCGTTAGCGCCACGTCGCGGCTTGTTGCTTGTGCGATATAACGGGCGTTGATAGCGGCTACCGGGTTGTTGAAGATGATTCCCCCTGGAAATCGCATAGGCTAGCATGCGTTTAAGCACGTTTCGCGTCAGCGGCGCGACGTGATCCGAACCTCGTTGCTTGATGCGGTCGAGCACGATCTGAATGTGGGCAGTTGTGAGTTCTTCGAGTTCCAGCTTCCCGATGATGGGAATGATGACCTTCTCGATAACGCGAGTGATGTTGCGCGGATCGCGGTTACTTTTTTCAACGATATCGGTCAGCCAGCGTTTGGCGAATGTTTTGACTGTTGTTGGGTCTTTCTGTTTAAGCTTTTCTTCCTGCTTTTTCTGCGCGGGATTGATGCCATAAGCCACCATTGAGCGGCACTTTTCACGCCAAAGCCGCGCTTCTGCAAGTGAGAAAGCAGGGTATTCGCCCAGCGTGATCTTTTGCGATTTGTTGTCAAAGCGGTAGCGGAAACGCCATATTTTCCGTCCGGTGGGAAGAACTTCAATCACCAGCCCGTCATGATCGGCAAGTTGCCAGGGCGGTTTCTGGGAGCAAGTTTGCGTAGTATGGTATCTGAAAGTGCCATATCTCACCTCTACAGTGTGTCCATGAGCATCCTTTCAAATAGATTGTTTAATATTGGATTATTTTTCACTGTGTCCATGAGAAGGCAGATTTGAGGGTTTTTATACCGTTTTTTGTGCCCATTTGATGTGTTTTTTAGCTCAAAAAAATAAACAATGACACACGAGGAATTTAAAGATGGGCACAATTCAGGACACAAAAAACGCAGATGAACCCGCACGACTATGGGCGAATACGGAAAGTAAAAACCCGCATTAACAGGTAGTTAATGCGGGTTAGTGAACGTTCACGGACGAGGATGGACTAAAACTTACTTACCAATACAGAAGCTCGAGAAGATCCTCCCAAGCAGATCGTCCGACGTAAACTCCCCGGTGATCTCACTCAGATTCTGCTGCGCCAGGCGCAACTCTTCCGCCAGCAATTCCCCCGCCCATGCGCCAATCAGCTGCGCTTTGCCCTGCTCAAGGTGACGTGCCGCCTCTTCCAGCGCCTGCAGGTGGCGACGCCGCGCCAGGAAGCCGCCTTCCATGCTGGTGTCAAAGCCCATGCTCTGCTTGAGATGGTTACGCAGGTCGTCAACGCCCTCGCCGGTGCGGGCCGACAGACGGATAAGTGAGTGACCATTCACATCGCTGATGCCCAGCGTTTCGCCGGTGACGTCTGCTTTGTTACGCACTACGGTGATCGGCAGTTTAGCTGGCAGACGGGCGATAAAGTCCGGCCAGATCTCCGCCGGGTCTACGGCGTCGGTCGTGGTGCCATCTACCATAAACAGCACACGGTCGGCCTGCTCAATCTCCTGCCAGGCGCGCTCGATACCAATACGCTCCACTTCGTCGCTGGCATCACGCAGACCCGCAGTGTCGATGATATGCAACGGCATGCCGTCGATGTGAATATGCTCACGCAGCACGTCGCGGGTGGTCCCGGCGATGTCGGTCACGATCGCCGCCTCACGGCCCGCGAGGGCGTTCAGCAGGCTCGATTTACCGGCGTTTGGACGACCCGCGATGACCACCTTCATCCCTTCACGCAGCAGGCTCCCCTGGCGCGCTTCGGCGCGAACGGCATCGAGATCGGCCATCACGTCATTGAGCTGGGCTTCAATTTTACCGTCAGAGAGAAAGTCGATTTCTTCATCCGGGAAGTCAATCGCTGCTTCGACGTAGATCCTGAGGTGAGTAAGTGCTTCCACAAGGTGATTTACGCGTGCGGAAAACACGCCCTGCAACGAGTTCAGAGCAGAGCGAGCCGCCTGTTCAGAGCTGGCGTCGATCAGGTCTGCAATCGCCTCGGCTTGCGCCAGGTCGAGCTTGTCGTTGAGGAAGGCACGTTCGGAGAACTCGCCCGGCTTCGCAATGCGCAGGCCCGGCAGAGTCAGAATACGTTTTAACAGCAGGTCGAGGATGACCGGGCCACCGTGACCCTGCAGCTCCAGCACGTCTTCACCAGTAAAGGAGTTCGGGCCGGGGAACCACAGCGCAATGCCCTGGTCCAGTGGGGTACCGTCGCTGTCTTTAAACGGCAGATAATCAGCGTAGCGCGGCTTTGGCAGTTTACCCAGCACCGCTTCAGCGACCTCGCGCGCCTTCAGGCCGGAGATACGCAAAATGCCTACACCACCGCGTCCCGGTGGGGTTGCCTGGGCGACGATAGTGTCGTTATGGCTCATGGTTGCTCTCGTTCAATACAAATAAAAAAGGCGGTCAATCGACCGCCCTTATTTTAGCGTTAACTTACCGAATCAGGACTTTTTCTTTTCGCGGCTATGCAGGCCACGTTTTTCCAGACCACGGTAAATCAGCTGCTGCTGGATGATGGTCACCAGGTTGCTGACGATATAGTACAGCACCAGACCTGACGGGAACCACAGGAAGAACACGGTGAAGATGACCGGCATAAAGGTCATGATCTTCTGCTGCATCGGGTCGGTCACGGTGGTCGGAGACATCTTCTGGATGAAGAACATCGTCACGCCCATCAGGATCGGCAGGATGTAGTACGGGTCCTGTGCGGACAGGTCATGGATCCACAGGGCGAACGGCGCATGGCGCAGCTCAACGGAACCCATCAGCATGTAGTACAGCGCAAGGAAGATTGGCATCTGAATCAGCAGCGGGAAGCAGCCACCCAGCGGGTTCACTTTCTCTGCTTTATACAGGGCCATCATCTCCTGGCTCTGACGCTGTTTGTCATCGCCCAGACGCTCGCGCATTGCCTGAATCTTCGGCTGCAGCATACGCATCTTCGCCATGGAGGTGTACTGCGCTTTGGTCAGCGGGTACATGATGCCACGTACGATGAAGGTGATAACGATGATGGAGAAGCCCCAGTTACCCAGGAAGCTGTGGATGAACTTCAGCAGCTTGAACAGCGGCTGAGAGATGAACCACAACCAGCCGTAGTCAACGGTCAGATCCAGGTGCGGTGCAACAGCAGCCATTTTGTCCTGGATTTCCGGGCCGACCCACAGGGTGCTTGCCAGCTTACCGGTTTGACCCGGCTGAACCAGAACCGGCTGAGATTTGTAGCCGATAGCCGCAATACCGTTGCCCAGATTCGCGGTGTAGAAGTTATTGGTACCGTCGTTATTTGGGATCCATGCCGTTGCGAAATACTGCTGCAACATTGCCACCCAACCGCCTTTGGAGCTGACGTTCAGGTTTTCGTTATCGGCAATGGTGTCGAATTTGTATTTCTCATACTTCGCGTCAGGCGTGGAGTATGCCGCGCCACGGAAGGTATGCAGCGCAAAGTTGCTGCTTCCGGTGTCACGGTGAGACGGCAGATTGATGGACTGCTTCAGCTGACCAAAGGTCGATACTTCAAGCGGTTTCGCACCGGCGTTCTGTACGCTGTAGCCCACGTTCACTGCATATTCACCGCGTTTCAGGGTGAAGGTTTTAGTGAAGGTGTTGCCTGCCGCGTCGGTGTAGGTCATCGGAATAACGAGTTCGTTCTGGCCATCAGCCAGTACAAAGGTGTCGTTTTCGACGTTGTACAGTGGACGCGCACCGTTAGCCGGGTTATCCGGGCCATCACGACCGGTCAGGCCGCTCTGCGCCTGGTAGATAAACTCTGGCGTGGTTTCCAGTAACTGGAACGGCTCGGTAGACTTCAGCTCTTTCGGGTAGGTCAACAGCAGCGCCTGCTCAACATCACCACCACGGGTGTTGATAGTCAGCTCAAGCACATCGGTCTTAACCGTAATCTGTTTCCCCTGGCCACTGGCCGGTACGCCCTGGTCGGCGGCACTCCCCTGGCTGCTCGTTGTCTGCGTGGTCTGCTGCTGGGGTTGAGGATTTTTATCCTGCTCCCATGCCTGCCAGATCATGAAAGACACGAACAACAAAGCGATGATAAGAAGATTGCGTTGCGAATCCATCGTTAGTGTTCTCTGGTATCAAAGGGTCCTGGGGGGACGGGGTCGTCTCCACCTGGGTGTAAAGGGTGGCATTTTAATACGCGTTTCACCGTCAACCAACTGCCTTTTATCACTCCAAACCTGCGCAATGCCTCAATTCCGTAGCTTGAGCATGTTGGCGTGAAACGGCAGTGTGGCCCGAGTAGCGGACTAATCAGGCGTTGATAGACCCGAATGAGGGCTATCAGGACCCGCGAGCCAGGCGACAGTGGCGGCGCCATAATTTTTCCAACGCTTCCGAGAGAGCACGGTTATCGAGGTCGGCAACCCCTTTTTTCGCCACCACCACGAAATCCATAGAAGGCAGTTCGTGCTGACGTAAACGGAAGCTTTCACGCGTCAGACGTTTAATCCGGTTGCGTTCATGCGCACGCTTAACGTTTTTCTTGGCGACAGTAAGACCGATGCGGGGATGCCCCAGCGAATTTTGGCGGCCGAGGATGGTGATTTGCGGCGTGCCAGCCCGTAGTGGCTGCTGGAAGACGAAAGTGAAATGAGCGGGAGTTAACAAACGTAACTCCCTGGGAAATGCTAGCTTAACCACTCAGGGGTTAGCTTTATTACTTGGAAACGGTCAGACGAGCGCGGCCTTTAGCACGACGACGTGCCAGAACCTGACGACCATTTTTAGTAGCCATACGAGCACGGAAGCCGTGAGAACGGTTGCGCTTCAGTACAGACGGTTGAAAAGTGCGTTTCATGGCGATTTCTACCTAAACTTGAATAAATTCACTGACTTTTGCGTATACCCGAACGAGATTCGAACGACTAACGCCTCAGCGTGGGTGATTAAAGAGGCCGGATTGTAATAATTGTACACTCCGGAGTCAATTCTCTTTCCTTATTTCCCGCGTATTTCCGCACGATTTCGCGTGGAAAATGAGCAACGGACGACGCAGGAAGAAGAGCATCACGCGCCGGGTCGAGGATTATACGGTCTCATCAACAAAGCGCAAGGATCGTCCTGGATCTTCGTTAGATCATTTAAGCAAAAAATTGTCTGTTCTCATTAAATTTTCCAATATGCGGGCTAAATCGTGGGGCACTCCCGCCAGGATCGTTTACACTTACCCGGTTTCGGATCTTCCTGTGGATAAATCGGGAAGAATCTGTGAGAAACAGAAGATCTCTGGCTCAGTTTAGGCTATGATCCGCGGTCCCGATCGGGATCCAGCGATCCTGGCCGGGTATAACCGCAGATAGCGGTTCGCACATCACCCTTTTGCACAGGGTCATGTCGATGTGCGCCAACAATCATGAATATTCAATAGTTTTCTTTTATTGTTCGAGTGGAGTCCGCCGTGTCACTTTCGCTTTGGCAGCAGTGTCTTGCCCGATTGCAGGATGAGTTACCAGCCACAGAATTCAGTATGTGGATCCGCCCGTTGCAGGCGGAACTGAGCGATAACACGCTGGCTTTGTATGCGCCAAACCGTTTTGTGCTCGATTGGGTAAGGGACAAGTACCTTAATAACATCAACGGACTGCTGAATGATTTCTGCGGGTCAGATGCCCCGCAGCTGCGCTTTGAAGTAGGCACAAAGCCGGTTACCCAGACGGTGCGCGAAACCGTAAACGTGGCAGCGCCTGCTCAGGCGGCACCCGCTCCGGCTCCTCGCGTTGCTCCTGCTGCACGTCCGGGTTGGGATAATGTGCCTGCCCCGGCAGAACCGACCTACCGCTCTAACGTTAACGTCAAACACACCTTCGATAACTTCGTGGAAGGTAAATCGAACCAGCTGGCACGCGCGGCGGCTCGCCAGGTGGCAGACAACCCCGGTGGAGCCTATAACCCGCTGTTCCTCTATGGCGGCACGGGTCTGGGTAAAACGCACCTTCTGCACGCGGTGGGTAACGGCATTATGGCGCGCAAGCCAAATGCGAAAGTGGTGTATATGCACTCCGAGCGCTTCGTTCAGGACATGGTAAAGGCCCTGCAAAACAATGCGATCGAAGAGTTTAAACGCTATTATCGTTCTGTTGATGCGCTGCTGATCGATGACATTCAGTTCTTTGCGAATAAAGAACGATCGCAGGAGGAGTTTTTCCACACCTTCAATGCGCTGCTGGAAGGTAACCAGCAGATCATTTTGACCTCGGATCGTTATCCAAAAGAGATCAACGGTGTGGAAGATCGTCTGAAATCCCGCTTCGGCTGGGGCCTGACCGTGGCGATCGAGCCGCCGGAACTGGAAACCCGCGTCGCGATCCTGATGAAAAAAGCCGATGAGAACGACATTCGCCTGCCGGGTGAAGTGGCGTTCTTTATTGCCAAGCGTCTGCGTTCCAACGTTCGTGAGCTGGAAGGGGCGCTGAACCGCGTAATCGCCAATGCCAACTTTACCGGCCGCGCGATCACTATCGATTTTGTGCGTGAAGCGCTGCGCGATCTGCTGGCACTGCAGGAAAAACTGGTCACTATCGACAACATTCAGAAGACGGTGGCCGAGTACTACAAAATCAAAGTGGCAGATTTACTGTCTAAACGTCGTTCCCGCTCGGTGGCGCGCCCGCGTCAGATGGCGATGGCGCTGGCAAAGGAGTTAACCAACCACAGTCTGCCGGAGATCGGCGATGCGTTTGGTGGCCGTGACCATACGACCGTGCTGCACGCTTGTCGCAAGATTGAGCAGTTACGCGAAGAAAGCCACGACATAAAAGAAGATTTTTCCAATTTAATCAGAACATTATCATCGTGACGCTATGAAATTTACCGTTGAACGTGAACATTTATTAAAACCGCTGCAACAGGTGAGTGGCCCACTAGGTGGCCGCCCAACGCTGCCTATTCTCGGAAACCTGCTGCTTCAGGTCGCGGACGGTACGCTGTCGCTGACCGGCACAGACCTGGAAATGGAAATGATCGCGCGCGTTACGCTGACTCAGCCGCATGACGCAGGCGCGACCACGGTTCCGGCACGTAAATTCTTTGATATCTGCCGCGGGCTGCCGGAAGGCGCAGAGATCGCGGTGCAGCTGGAAGGCGACCGCATGCTGGTGCGCTCTGGCCGCAGCCGTTTCTCCCTCTCCACGCTGCCTGCTGCGGACTTCCCGAACCTGGACGACTGGCAAAGTGAAGTCGAATTCACCCTGCCGCAGGCGACGATGAAGCGTCTGATTGAAGCCACGCAGTTCTCTATGGCGCACCAGGACGTTCGTTACTATTTAAACGGCATGCTGTTCGAAACCGAAGGGGAAGAGCTGCGTACCGTGGCCACCGACGGCCACCGTCTGGCGGTCTGTTCCATGCCAATTGGCGACTCACTACCAAACCATTCGGTGATCGTGCCGCGTAAAGGCGTAATTGAGCTGATGCGTATGCTCGACGGTGGCGACACGCCGCTGCGCGTGCAGATCGGCAGCAACAACATCCGCGCTCACGTGGGCGATTTTGTCTTCACATCCAAGCTGGTTGACGGTCGTTTCCCGGATTATCGCCGCGTATTGCCGAAGAACCCGGACAAAACGCTGGAAGCGGGTTGCGATAGCCTCAAGCAGGCGTTTGCCCGTGCGGCCATTCTCTCGAACGAGAAATTCCGCGGTGTGCGCCTGTACGTAAGTGAAAACCAGATCAAAATCACCGCCAACAACCCGGAGCAGGAAGAGGCAGAAGAGATTCTGGACGTCACCTACGCCGGGGCTGAGATGGAAATCGGGTTTAATGTCAGCTACGTGCTGGACGTGCTGAATGCACTGAAATGCGAGAACGTTCGCATTCTGCTGACTGACTCCGTTTCGAGCGTACAGATTGAAGATGCCGCATCACAGTCGGCTGCGTATGTTGTTATGCCAATGAGACTGTAATGTCGCTCACCCGTCTGTTGATCCGCGACTTTCGCAATATCGAAAGCGCGGATCTCGCTTTATCCCCTGGCTTTAACTTCCTGGTTGGCGCAAACGGCAGCGGCAAAACCAGTGTGCTTGAAGCCATCTATACGCTCGGCCATGGCCGGGCGTTTCGCAGTTTGCAGATTGGTCGCGTGATTCGCCACGAACAGGAATCCTTTGTCCTGCACGGGCGTTTGCAGGGTGAGGAGCGGGAAACCGCCATTGGCCTGACCAAAGACAAGCAGGGCGACAGCAAGGTGCGCATCGACGGTACCGACGGCCACAAAGTGGCGGAGCTGGCGCTGCTGATGCCGATGCAGCTGATCACACCGGAGGGGTTTACTTTACTCAACGGCGGCCCCAAATACAGAAGAGCGTTCCTCGACTGGGGATGCTTTCACAACGAAGCCGGTTTCTTTAACGCCTGGAGCAACCTGAAGCGTCTGCTTAAGCAGCGTAACGCAGCATTGCGCCAGGTCACGCGCTACGCCCAGCTGCGCCCGTGGGACATGGAATTAATTCCTCTTGCGGAACAAATCAGCCGCTGGCGTGCCGAATACAGCGCAGGCATCGCCGAAGATATGGCCGACACCTGCAAACAGTTTTTACCTGAATTTTCTCTCACCTTCTCCTTCCAGCGCGGCTGGGAAAAAGAGACGGATTATGCCGAGGTGCTGGAGAGAAACTTCGAGCGCGACCGTATGTTGACCTACACCTCGCACGGCCCGCACAAGGCGGATTTCCGCATTCGTGCTGACGGTGCGCCGGTAGAAGACACCCTGTCGCGCGGGCAGCTCAAGCTCCTGATGTGCGCGCTGCGCCTGGCGCAGGGGGAGTTCCTCACCCGCGAAAGCGGGCGACGCTGCCTGTACCTGATAGATGATTTTGCCTCGGAACTTGACGACGCGCGGCGCGGGCTGCTTGCCAGCCGCCTGAAAGCCACGCAGTCGCAGGTTTTCGTCAGCGCCATTAGCGCTGAACACGTTATGGACATGTCGGACGAAAATTCGAAGATGTTTACCGTGGAAAAGGGTAAAATAACGGATTAACCCAAGTTGAAATGAGCGAGAAACGTTGATGTCGAATTCTTATGACTCCTCCAGTATCAAAGTCCTGAAAGGGCTGGATGCGGTGCGTAAGCGCCCGGGTATGTATATCGGCGATACGGATGACGGCACCGGTCTGCACCACATGGTATTCGAGGTGGTAGATAACGCTATCGACGAAGCGCTCGCGGGTCACTGTAAAGACATTATCGTCACCATCCACGCCGATAACTCTGTTTCCGTACAGGATGACGGCCGTGGTATCCCCACCGGTATCCACCCGGAAGAGGGCGTGTCTGCTGCAGAAGTGATCATGACCGTTCTGCACGCAGGCGGTAAATTTGACGATAACTCCTATAAAGTCTCCGGCGGCTTGCACGGCGTAGGTGTTTCCGTGGTAAACGCCCTGTCGCAGAAACTGGAACTGGTTATCCAGCGCGAAGGCAAAATTCACCGCCAGATCTATCAGCACGGTGTGCCTGAAGCGCCGCTGGCCGTGACCGGCGATACCGAAAAAACCGGTACCATGGTGCGTTTCTGGCCGAGCCTCGAAACCTTCACCAACGTCACCGAGTTCGAGTACGACATCCTGGCAAAACGCCTGCGTGAACTGTCGTTCCTGAACTCCGGCGTCTCAATTCGTCTGCGTGACAAACGCGACAACAAAGAAGACCACTTCCACTACGAAGGCGGTATCAAGGCGTTCGTTGAGTACCTGAACAAGAACAAAACGCCAATTCACCCGAATATCTTCTACTTCTCCACTGAAAAAGACGGTATCGGCGTGGAAGTGGCATTGCAGTGGAACGACGGTTTCCAGGAAAACATCTACTGCTTCACCAACAACATTCCACAGCGTGACGGTGGTACGCACCTTGCGGGCTTCCGTGCGGCGATGACCCGTACCCTGAACGCCTACATGGACAAAGAAGGCTACAGCAAAAAAGCGAAAGTCAGCGCCACCGGTGATGACGCCCGTGAAGGCCTGATTGCTGTTGTCTCCGTGAAAGTGCCGGATCCGAAGTTCTCCTCACAGACCAAAGACAAGCTGGTCTCCTCTGAGGTGAAATCGGCGGTTGAACAGCAGATGAACGAACTGCTGAGCGACTACCTGCAGGAAAACCCGAACGACGCGAAAATTGTTGTCGGTAAAATTATCGATGCGGCGCGTGCCCGTGAAGCGGCGCGTAAAGCCCGTGAAATGACCCGCCGTAAAGGCGCGCTGGACTTAGCGGGTCTGCCGGGCAAACTGGCTGACTGCCAGGAACGCGACCCGGCGCTGTCCGAACTGTACCTTGTGGAAGGGGACTCCGCGGGCGGTTCTGCGAAGCAGGGCCGTAACCGTAAGAACCAGGCCATCCTGCCGTTGAAAGGTAAAATCCTCAACGTTGAGAAAGCGCGTTTCGACAAAATGCTCTCTTCTCAGGAAGTGGCGACGCTGATCACCGCGCTGGGCTGCGGCATTGGTCGTGACGAATACAACCCGGACAAGCTGCGCTATCACAGCATCATCATCATGACCGATGCGGACGTCGACGGCTCGCACATCCGTACGCTGCTGTTGACCTTCTTCTACCGTCAGATGCCGGAAATCGTTGAACGCGGCCACGTCTACATTGCACAGCCGCCGCTGTACAAAGTGAAGAAAGGCAAACAGGAACAGTACATCAAAGATGACGACGCGATGGATCAGTACCAAATCGCGATCGCACTTGATGGTGCGACCCTGCATGCGAACTCCAGCGCTCCGGCACTGGCAGGTGAGCCGCTGGAGCGTCTGGTGTCTGAGTTCAACGCCACGCAGAAAATGATTGGTCGTATGGAGCGTCGCTATCCAAAAGCGCTGCTGAAGGAGCTGATCTATCAGCCAACCCTGACTGAAGCCGATCTGAGCAACGAGCAGGCGGTGACCCGCTGGGTGAACGCGCTGGTGAGCGAGCTGAACGAGAAAGAGCAGCACGGTAGCCAGTGGAAGTTCGACGTTCAGCAGAACGCGGCGCAGCAGTTTGAGCCGATTATTCGCGTGCGTACCCACGGCGTCGATACCGATTACCCGCTAGAGCACGAGTTTGTGACCGGCCCGGAATACCGTCGTATCTGCACTCTCGGCGAGAAGCTGCGTGGTCTGATTGAAGACGATGCGTTCATCGAACGTGGCGAACGTCGTCAGCCGGTGGCCAGCTTCGAACAGGCGCTGGAATGGCTGGTGAAAGAGTCCCGTCGCGGCCTCTCTATCCAGCGTTATAAAGGTCTGGGCGAAATGAACCCGGATCAGCTGTGGGAAACCACCATGGATCCGGAAAGCCGTCGCATGCTGCGCGTTACCGTTAAAGACGCGATTGCTGCCGACCAGCTGTTCACGACCCTGATGGGCGATGCGGTTGAACCTCGTCGTGCCTTCATAGAAGAGAATGCGCTGAAAGCGGCGAATATCGATATTTAATCGTTGTTATACAGCACGACTCAGGCCGCGCATTTAGCGCGGCTTTTTTTTTGGCTCAGGCATATCCAGCGACAGCACTGACGGTAAACGGCTGGCAAGCGTATCGATGGCAATTCTGACTCTGAGTGGCAGATGCGGCGTATGTTGCCAGACTGCATGAACGTCGAAGCGTACGTCCGGCGCCTGCTTTAAAAGCGGGATGAGTTTCCCCTGCTGTATTTCTCTGCGGGCCATCCAGCAGGGCAACCATGCAATGCCGTATCCTGCCAGCGCTGCGTCGCAAATCGCCTGTAAATCATCCATATTGAGGGATGAGCGGGGAGTAAAGGTGTGCGATCTCCCTTCGTTATCCATCAGCTGCCAGGGTAACACTCTGCCTGCTCGCAGATAGTTAATGGCAGTATGGTGGGGTAAATCAGCAACGGTGTCTGGCTGACCGCTTTTTTGCAGATATTCTGGCGCAGCACAGAGCACCATGCGGTGTTCTCCCAGCCTTCTGGCGACCAGAACGCTACTGTCCTGCAGCGTGCCGTTGCGCACCGCCATATCAAACCCTTCCTCTACGAGATCCACCACGCGGTCGCTGAATGACATTTCCAGTTCAAGACCGGGATGTTCCTGCGCCAGTTCTATCAGCAGTGGCGCGACACACTGGCGACCAAACAGCACCGGCATGGCCACACGCAGGCGGCCGCTGATCTGCTGCTTCCCCGTTTCCAGCAGCGACTCCGCACCCCTAATCTCCTCCAGCGCGCGCAGGCAGCGCTCGTAAAAAAGCGCCCCGTTATCGGTCAGGCTTTGGCTGCGGGTGGTGCGGTGAAACAGACGGACTCCCAGCCGCTCTTCCAGGCGAGCGATGCTTTTTCCCACCGCGGAGCGCGACAAATGCAGGCGGATCGCGGCCTGCGCAAAACTGCCCGCCTCCACGGCGGCCACGAAAACGGGAATATCCTTCAGCGTACTGGTCATGGATTGTTTCCATTATGGCGTCAATAGTGGGAAAAGTTATCGCCACTGGCAACAAGGAGTCAACGGTAGACTGTCGATACTGAAGCTTATTTAACGGCAGGAGAAAACGATGGCAGAGACAATGCAACGCTGGTCAATGAACGCTCTCGGACGGGAGAATCTTAAACTCACCCAGGAACCTGTTCCGAAGCCAGGTCCAGGCGAAGTGCGCGTGCGGGTGAATGCCGTTGCGCTCAACTATCGCGATAAAATGGTTATTGAAGGCATGATGCCGATCCCGCTTTCCTTCCCGTTCACACCGGCGTCTGACATGGCCGGCGTGGTGGACAGCATTGGTGAAGGCGTGACGCGTTTTCAACCCGGCGCTCGCGTCATCTCGACGTTCTTCCCGGAGTGGATCGATGGCAGGCCGCAGGCGGATGCCCGTCATTTGCCCTATAAAACGAGCGGAGGGTACTTCCCGGGGATGCTGGCTGAGTACGTGATCGTGAATGAAAACGGGCTGGTGGCCGCTCCGGAAACCCTGGATGACGTTGAGGCCAGCACATTACCTTGTGCAGGGCTAACCGCCTGGTTTGCGCTGGTGGAGCGCGGGAACTTGCGAGCCGGACAATCGGTGCTGGTACAAGGCACCGGCGGGGTGGCGATTTTCGCACTGCAAATTGCAAAAGCACTCGGTGCAGAGGTTTACGTGACTTCGGGGAGTGATGAAAAGCTGGCGCGGGCCAAAAAACTGGGAGCCGATCGGGGTATCAACCGGCTGAAAGGCGACTGGGCTGAAGCGCTTTTAACGCTGACTCAGGATCGCGGCATTGACCACATAATTGAAACCGTGGGGGGAGAAAACCTGCAGCACTCCCTGCGTGCCGTTGCCGTTCATGGACGCATCTCGGTTATTGGCGTGCTGGCCGGGAGCGAGATTACGCTATCAGCGGGTGAGTTGTTGCTGAAATCCCCGGTTATTCAGGGGATTGGTGTCGGGCATCGCCGTGCGCTGGAAGAGTTTGTCCGCGCCGTGGAAGTGACAGGGCTGAAACCGGTCATTGAGCAGCGCTACCGTTTTGACCAGCTGGAGCAGGCGCTGGAACACCTCGATCGCGGCGCGTTTGGTAAAATCGTCCTCACCCGCGAGTGAACCAACGTTCCCCGGGATTGCGGAAAAAGGGGTTTTCTGTTGCGCAATGTAGCTCTATTTTTGTGTGCTTAATCGCGTTAGCATGAGGTAGCACTCATTTATCCCGGGGATCTCATGGCTATCAAACTCATTGCAATCGATATGGACGGCACGCTGCTGCTGCCAGACCACACTATCTCTCCAGCCGTTAAAAACGCAATCGCCGCGGCGCGCGCAAAGGGCGTGAATGTGGTACTGACCACCGGGCGTCCGTATGCGGGCGTGCACAGCTACCTCAAAGAGCTACACATGAATCAGCCGGGTGATTACTGCATCACCTATAACGGCGCGCTGGTGCAGAAAGCGGCGGACGGCAGCACGGTTGCGCAAACCGCGCTGAATTATGATGACTATCTGTTCCTGGAAAAACTGTCCCGTGAAGTCGGGTCTCACTTCCACGCGCTCGATCGTACAACGCTCTACACCGCTAACCGCGACATCAGCTATTACACCGTGCACGAATCGTATGTCGCCACCATTCCGCTGGTGTTCTGTGAAGCAGAAAAAATGGATCCGAACACTCAGTTCCTGAAAGTGATGATGATCGATGAGCCTGAGATCCTCGATAAAGCCATTGCGCGCATCCCGGCGGAGGTCAAAGAGAAATACACCGTGCTGAAAAGCGCACCGTACTTCCTCGAAATCCTCGATAAACGCGTCAATAAGGGCACCGGCGTGAAGTCGCTTGCCGACGCGCTGGGCATTAAGCCTGAAGAGATCATGGCCCTGGGCGATCAGGAAAACGACATCGCAATGATTGAATACGCGGGTATGGGCGTGGCGATGGAAAACGCCATCCCGTCAGTGAAAGAAGTGGCGAACTTCGTCACCAAATCTAACCTGGAAGACGGCGTGGCTTACGCGATTGAGAAATTTGTCCTCTCCTAACAGTCGCCCTTAATCATCAGCCTCGGTTATCAACCGGGGCTTTTTTTGGCCCTGAGTTTATTGAATTGTTCTTTTTGTGATCTGGATTGTAGTACAACATTAATTGATTGTACTACATTGTCACCACAGCAAAGGCGAAAGGCCTCACGTTTGTACTGCAAAAGTGAGGCGAAATTCAGCGGTCGCGGTAAAGTAGTGATGGACTTACAGAGCACAAGGACTCTCCATGACTCTCAATAAAACCGATCGCATTGTCATCACGCTGGGTACACAGATTGTGGGTGGCAAATATGTTCCCGGCTCGCCGCTGCCGGCAGAGGCAGAACTGTGTGAGGAGTTTGAAACCTCCCGCAACATCATCCGGGAAGTGTTCCGCTCGCTGATGGCGAAGCGGCTGATTGAAATGAAACGCTATCGCGGCGCGTTTGTTGCCCCGCGCAACCAGTGGAACTACCTCGATACCGATGTTCTGCAGTGGGTACTGGAAAACGATTACGACCCGCGGCTGATTGGCGCCATGAGCGAGGTACGAAACCTGGTAGAACCGGCTATCGCCCGCTGGGCGGCAGAGCGCGCCACCTCAGGTGACCTGGCGCAGATTGAGTCGGCGCTGAACGACATGATCGCCAATAACCAGAACCGTGAGGCATTTAACGAGGCGGATATTCGCTACCACGAGGCGGTACTGCAGTCGGTGCATAACCCGGTTTTACAGCAGCTTAGCGTGGCGATCAGCTCGCTACAGCGAGCAGTATTTGAACGTACCTGGATGGGTGATGAGGCCAATATGCCAAAAACGCTCCAGGAACATAAAGCGCTGTTCGATGCGATACGGCATCAGGACGGCGATGCGGCAGAGCAGGCGGCGCTCACCATGATTGCCAGCTCAACACGAAGGCTGAAGGAAATCACATGACATCACGCTACATCGCAATTGACTGGGGATCGACCAATCTGCGCGCCTGGCTGTACCAGGGCGAGCAGTGCCTGGAGAGCAGGCAATCAGAAGCAGGCGTGACGCGTCTGAACGGAAAATCCCCCGAGGCGGTGTTAGCAGAGGTGACACAAAACTGGCGCGACAGCGCCACGCCCGTGGTGATGGCGGGGATGGTGGGCAGCAACGTGGGCTGGAAAATCGCGCCTTATCTGCCTGTTCCTGTCTCTTTCTCCGCCATTGGCAAGCAGTTAACGTCCGTTGGCGACAATATCTGGATTGTTCCCGGTTTGTGCGTCTCGCGCGACGATAACCATAACGTGATGCGCGGTGAAGAGACACAGCTGCTCGGTGCACGCACGCTTTCTCCTTCTTCTGTCTACGTCATGCCCGGCACGCACTGCAAGTGGGTCCAGGCAGATGCAGAGCATATCCACGATTTTCGCACCGTAATGACCGGCGAATTGCACCATTTGCTGCTTAATCATTCGCTGTTGGGGGCCGGTTTACCGGAGCAGGTTCCGTCGCCGGAGGCGTTTGCTGCTGGCCTTGCTCGTGGGATCGCTTCTCCTGATGTTTTGCCGCAACTTTTTGAGGTTCGCGCCTCGCACGTGCTGGGAAATCTCCCGCGCGAGCAGGTCAGCGAGTTTCTTTCTGGCCTGCTGATTGGCGCAGAAGTCGCCAGCATGCGTGAGTTCGTCGGGCGCGAGCAGCTGTCACGATTGTCGCTGGTGCAGCGCTGACGTCGCGCTACGAGCAGGCGTTTCGCGCGATTGGCCGTGAAGTATCAACGGTACCCGGCGACACGGCATTTCAGGCAGGAATAAGGAGCATCGCTCATGCAGTGGCAAACTAGTCTTCCCCTTATCGCAATCTTGCGCGGCATTACCCCCGACGAGGCGCTGGCGCACGTCGGTGCCGTGATCGACGCCGGATTCGACGCGGTGGAAATCCCGCTCAACTCCCCCGAATGGGAAAAAAGTATTCCGACAGTGGTGGAGGCCTTTGGTGATAAAGCGCTGATTGGCGCAGGAACCGTCTTGCAGCCGGAGCAGGTGGAGAGGCTGGCAAAGATGGGCTGCAAGCTCATCGTCACCCCCAACATCAACCCCGAGGTGATCCGCCGCGCGGTGAGCCATGGGATGACCGTGTGTCCAGGATGCGCGACGGCAACCGAAGCCTTTACCGCCCTCGAGGCGGGTGCGCAGTCGCTCAAAATTTTCCCCTCTTCAGCCTTTGGTCCTGACTATATCAAAGCACTGAAAGCGGTCTTGCCCGCCAGCGTGCCGGTCTTTGCCGTGGGCGGCGTGACGCCAGAAAACCTGGCGCAGTGGATTAACGCCGGTTGTGTGGGCGCGGGGCTGGGCAGCGATCTCTATCGCGCCGGACAGTCCGTTGAGCGTACCGCGCAGCAGGCGGCAGCATTTGTGAAAGCGTATCGAGAGGCAGTGCAATGAAAATAACCAAACTCACCACGTACCGTTTACCCCCGCGCTGGATGTTCCTGAAAATTGAAACCGATGAAGGCGTGGTTGGCTGGGGCGAACCGGTGATAGAAGGGCGCGCGCGCACCGTGGAGGCCGCGGTGCATGAACTGGGGGAATACCTGATTGGACAGGATCCGGCACGCATTAACGACCTGTGGCAGGTGATGTACCGGGCGGGCTTTTATCGCGGTGGCCCAATCCTGATGAGCGCCATCGCCGGTATTGACCAGGCGCTGTGGGATATCAAAGGCAAAGTGCTGAATGCCCCGGTCTGGCAGCTGATGGGCGGCCTGGTACGCGACAAAATCAAAGCCTACAGCTGGGTGGGTGGCGACCGCCCTGCGGAAGTGATCGACGGCATTACGCAGCTGCGCAATATCGGCTTCGATACTTTTAAGCTTAACGGCTGTGAAGAGATGGGCGTGATTGACAACTCGCGCGCGGTGGACCGGGCGGTGAATACCGTGGCGCAAATCCGTGAAGCTTTCGGTAACGAGATTGAGTTTGGTCTGGACTTCCACGGACGCGTCAGTGCGCCAATGGCCAAAGTGCTGATTAAAGAGCTGGAGCCCTATCGTCCGCTGTTTATTGAAGAGCCCGTCCTGGCCGAGCAGGCGGAATACTATCCGAAACTGGCTGAACAGACCCATATTCCTATCGCCGCAGGTGAGCGTATGTTCTCGCGCTTCGAGTTCAAACGCGTGCTGGAGGCGGGCGGTATTGCGATCCTGCAACCGGATCTCTCCCATGCGGGCGGTATCACCGAATGCTACAAAATTGCCGGGATGGCAGAAGCCTACGATGTGGCGCTGGCGCCGCACTGTCCGCTGGGGCCCGTTGCGCTGGCGGCCTGCCTGCACGTGGATTTTGTCTCCCGCAATGCCGTGTTCCAGGAACAGAGCATGGGCATTCACTATAACAAGGGCGCGGAATTGCTCGACTTTGTGAAAAACAAAGAAGACTTCAGCATGGAAGGCGGTTTCTTCAAACCATTAATGAAGCCGGGCCTTGGCGTGGACATTGACGAAGCCAAAGTCATTGAGCTCAGTAAAAATGCGCCGGACTGGCGTAACCCGCTGTGGCGTCATGAGGACGGCTCCGTAGCCGAGTGGTAAATCGCCGGATGGCGCTACGCTTATCCGGCCTACTCTCCCGTAGGCCCGGTAAGCGAAGCGCCACCGGGCAATAAAAACGTACATACAAAAATATAACCCTCTGTAAATTACAGGGCATGGTGAGCGGCTTCGCTATGCCCAAAATCTGGAGACAGATTGCGATGGATATTCCAGTTACTGCTACAAAGACCGGGCGTCGCCGCTACCTGACGCTAATCATGATCTTTATTACCGTGGTCATTTGCTATGTTGACCGCGCCAACCTTGCCGTGGCCTCGGCCCATATTCAGGAAGAGTTTGGGATCACCAAGGCGGAAATGGGCTACGTCTTCTCGGCGTTTGCCTGGCTCTATACGCTCTGCCAGATCCCGGGCGGCTGGTTCCTCGACCGCGTAGGGTCGCGTCTGACCTACTTCATCGCCATTTTAGGCTGGTCCGTGGCGACCCTGTTCCAGGGCTTCGCGACCGGGCTGATGTCGCTGATTGGCCTGCGTGCTATCACCGGCGTTTTCGAGGCACCCGCGTTCCCCACCAACAACCGTATGGTCACCAGCTGGTTCCCGGAGCATGAACGTGCCTCTGCGGTGGGCTTTTACACCTCCGGGCAGTTTGTCGGCCTGGCGTTCCTGACCCCGCTGTTAATCTGGATCCAGGAGCTGCTAAGCTGGCACTGGGTGTTTATCGTCACCGGTGGGATCGGCATTATCTGGTCTCTGATCTGGTTCAAGGTCTATCAACCGCCACGTCTGACAAAAAATATCACCAAAGCGGAGCTGGACTACATCCGCGACGGTGGCGGCCTGGTAGACGGCGATGCGCCAGTGAAAAAAGAGGCGCGTCAGCCGCTGACCCGCGCGGACTGGAAGCTGGTCTTCCATCGTAAGCTGGTGGGGGTTTATCTCGGTCAGTTTGCGGTTACGTCGACGCTGTGGTTCTTCCTGACCTGGTTCCCGAATTACCTCACCCAGGAAAAGGGGATTACCGCGCTGAAGGCGGGCTTTATGACCACCGTGCCGTTCCTTGCCGCATTCTTTGGCGTGCTGCTCTCGGGCTGGCTGGCGGATAAGCTGGTCAAAAAAGGCGTCTCATTAGGTGTTGCGCGTAAAACGCCGATTATCTGCGGGCTGTTGATCTCAACCTGCATCATGGGCGCCAACTACACCAACGATCCGGTGTGGATTATGACCCTGATGGCGCTTGCGTTCTTCGGCAACGGTTTTGCCTCTATCACCTGGTCGCTGGTGTCGTCTCTGGCGCCGATGCGTCTGATTGGCCTGACCGGTGGTGTGTTCAACTTCGTCGGTGGACTCGGCGGGATCACTGTGCCGCTGGTCATCGGCTACCTGGCGCAGGACTACGGCTTTGGCCCGGCCCTGGTCTACATCTCCGCCGTGGCGTTGATTGGCGCGCTCTCCTACATCCTGCTGGTCGGCGACGTGAAACGAGTAGGCTAATCCCTTCGGATGTTTTACCCTGATGCGATAACTGCGCATCAGGGTATCCCATGAAACAAATCACCTTTGCTTCCCGCAACCACCAGCTCACCAATACCAATACCTGGACACCGGACAGCCAGTGGCTGGTCTACGATGTGCGCCCGTCCGGGGCATCGTTCACCGGCGAAACCATTGAGCGGGTAAACGTCAGTACGGGCGAGGTTGAGGTGATTTATCGTGCCACGCACGGCGCGCATGTCGGGGTGGTGACCGTTCATCCTGTACAAGACAAATATGTCTTTATCCACGGCCCGAAAAACCCGGATGCAGACTGGCAATACGATTTTCACCATCGCCAGGGCGTGATTGTCCATAACGGCCAGGCGAGCAACCTCGATGCCATGGATATCACCGCGCCCTATACCGCAGGCGCACTCCGTGGCGGCAGCCATGTACACGTCTTTAGCCCGAACGGGCAGTTCGTCAGCTTCACCTATAACGACCATGTGTTGCATGAGCGCGATCCAAAGCTCGATTTACGTAACGTTGGCGTCGCCGCACCCTTTGGCCCGGTCATCCCGCAGGGCAACCATCCTCATGAATATCCGGGCACCTTCTGGAGCGTGCTGGTAAGCCGCACGACGCCAAACCCACAGCCGGGCAGCGATGAGATCAACCGCGCCTATGAAGAGGGCTGGGTGGGCAACGGCAGGCTGGCGTTTATTGGCGATACCCTGTCTGTGAAAGGCGAAAAAGTGCCTGAACTGTTTATTGTCGATCTGCCCAAAGACGAGCAGGGCTGGAAACAAGCAGGCGATGCGCCATTGCAGGGCACGCCAGAGACGATGCCAGCACCGCCTGCTGGCGTGCTGCAGCGCCGTCTGACCTTTACCCATCAAAAGGCGTATCCGGGGCTGGTGAACGTGCCGCGCCACTGGGTGCGCAGCAACCCGCAGGGTACGCAGATTGCTTTTCTGATGCGTGATGATAACGGCATTGTCCAGCTGTGGCTGATCTCACCGGAGGGGGGCGAGCCGCGTCAGTTAACGCATACCGAAAGCGGTATCCAGTCGGCATTCAACTGGCATCCTTCGGGCGACAGTCTGGGATTTGTGCTGGAAAATCGTATCGCCTGCTGCGATGCGCAGACCGGAGAGGTCACGTTTTTGACGTCCGATCACGGCAATCCGCCGTCTGCCGATGCGGTCGTCTTTTCCCCGGACGGGCGCGCTATTGCATGGATGGAGGAGAAAGAGGGTTTCCGCCAGCTATGGCTAACGGAAACCGTACAGGATTAGCGTCGCGGCATCTCGGCGGGCGGGATAACGGCGTTGGTTGCCAGATTTTGCTGCTCGCTTTTCTCAACGCGCGAGCGTACGGAACTGTCCGTGCGGAACATATCCCAGGGCAGCAAAAGCGTATCGGCCACTGCCGTGAACGGCATATCGAGGATCACCAGGGATTTGGTGCCCCAGTTCGTGTCATCATCGGAGATCATCGCCGCGCTGGCGCGCGTCCCCGGATATGTTCCTTCTTTACCGCCGGTGTGAGACATCACGCTCGAACACCCGCAAAGTAAAACCACCCCGCTGAACATCGTCAGCTTAATCAGAACATTTTTCATCATCACTCAGTCATCGTTAATGGCACTGCATAGACCTGCAACTCTGGGTTATAGCGAGCCTTGTTGAAAATGAATAGTCCAATAACCCCGCACTGTGGCAGCCATCGCAATTTAACCCTTTGTGCTGTTGTCCCAGTCTAAGCGAGAAGCACAAAAGTGCAAAAAAAAGTGCGAACGTCGCGGTTGAAAACACCGGTTCCAGACCCATTTTAAGAATGTAACCCGATAACGAACACGCCTGATGGGTGTTCGGGGGCGCAATGGCCTGTCCATGGTGGAAGGCTAAAATTTCTCGCTGATTTCAGGAGCTTTTATTTATGCGTAACTTCGATCTTTCCCCGCTATACCGTTCTGCAATTGGTTTTGACCGCCTGTTTAACCATTTAGAAAATAACCAAAGCCAGAGCAACGGCTACCCTCCATACAATGTTGAGCTGGTTGATGAAAACCACTACCGCATCGCCATTGCTGTCGCCGGTTTTGCAGAGAGCGAACTGGAGATCACCGCGCAGGACAACCTGCTGGTGGTGAAAGGTTCACATACGGCCGAGCAGAAAGAACGTACCTACCTTTACCAGGGCATTGCCGAGCGCAACTTTGAACGCAAGTTCCAGTTAGCTGAGAACATTCACGTTAAAGGCGCGAATCTGGTCAACGGTCTGCTGTTTATCGAGCTGGAACGTGTGATTCCGGAAGAGAAAAAACCGCGCCGTATCGAAATTAATTAATGCCGCGGGTCGCGTCAGCGGCCCACTCAGAATTGCTTGCCGAACCGGGAGCATATGCGAATCCACAAGGATTTGCAGGAACAACTGTGCACAAAAATAAACTGTGCCGAACTCGCTTCTCAGAAGGAGATTTAGTATGCGTAACTACGATTTATCCCCCCTGCTGCGTCAGTGGATTGGTTTTGACAAACTGGCTAGCGCCCTGCAAAGCACCACTGAGCACCAGACGTTTCCGCCGTACAACATCGAAAAAAGCGACGATAACCACTATCGCATCACGCTGGCGCTGGCCGGGTTCCGCCAGGACGATCTGGATATCCAGCTCGAAGGCACGCGTCTGACCGTGAAAGGGTCGCCGGAAAAACAAGAAACCGAGACCAAATGGCTGCATCAGGGGTTGGTGACTCAGCCGTTTACCCTGAGCTTTACCCTGGCAGATCATATGGAAGTCTCCGGCGCGACCTTTACCAACGGGTTGCTGCATATTGACCTGGTCCGTAACGTGCCGGAAGCCATCGCGCCACAGCGTATCGCCATTAGCGAGCGGCCGGCGCTGAATAGTTAATGCTGTGCGGGCTGGTGCCCTCACCCCCGGCCCTCTCCCACAGGGAGAGGGTGAAAAGATAAAGCCCTGCTCCGGCAGGGCTTTTTTGTGCGCCATCGCCCATACAACCGCCCGCGGCTCTGAGAGAATCCTTATCATAACTAAGGTTATGCAAGGAAGTGGATCATGAGTGATATCGCGTTAACCGTCAGCGTGTTGGCCCTGGTCGCTGTTGTTGGATTATGGATTGGCAACATCAAAATCCGTGGCGTCGGGTTTGGGATCGGTGGGGTGCTGTTTGGCGGCATTTTTGTCGGACACTTTGCTGATAAACTCGGGCTGGTTCTCAGCGCCGATATGCTCCACTTTACGCAGGAGTTCGGCCTGATCCTCTTCGTCTATACCATCGGCATTCAGGTCGGGCCGGGCTTTTTTGCTTCCCTGCGGGTTTCCGGATTACGCCTCAATCTGTTTGCCCTCGGCATCGTCGTAATGGGCGGGCTGGTCACCGCTATCCTGCATAAACTCTTCGCCATTCCGTTGCCCGTGGTGCTGGGCATTTTCTCCGGGGCCGTGACTAACACGCCCGCGCTGGGTGCGGGCCAGCAAATCCTGCGCGATTTAGGTATCGAACCCGGCATTGTCGACCAGATGGGGATGAGCTACGCCATGGCTTATCCGTTCGGGATTTGCGGCATTCTGCTCTCCATGTGGCTGGTTCGGGTGCTCTTTCGCATTAACGTCGACAAAGAGGCGAAGGACCACGAAACCACACTTACCAACGGCCATATGCCGATCAAAACCATCAACATCCGCGTCGATAACCCCAATCTGAACAACATGGCGATTCAGGACGTGCCGATCCTGAACAGCGCCAATATCATCTGCTCGCGCCTTAAACGTGACGAGATGCTGATGGTGCCCGCGCCTGGCACCATTATCCGGCAAGGCGATCTGCTGCATCTTGTCGGGCAGCCCGGGGATTTAAACAACGCGCGGCTGGTGATTGGTCAGGAAGTGGATACCTCGCTCTCAACCCGCGGCACCGACATGCGCGTGGAGCGAGTGGTGGTAACTAACGAGCACGTTCTGGGCAAGAAAATACGCGATTTGCAGGTAAAAGAACGTTACGACGTGGTTATCTCTCGTCTCAATCGCGCCGGTGTTGAACTGGTCGCCAGCCCGGAAGCCAGCCTGCAGTTCGGCGATATTCTTAACCTGGTCGGGCGTCCGTCGTCCATTGACGCCGTGGCGGATATGGTCGGTAACGCTCAGCAAAAACTGCAGCAGGTACAAATGCTGCCGGTGTTTATCGGTATCGGGCTGGGGGTGCTGCTTGGCTCCATTCCGCTGTATATACCGGGGTTCCCGGTGGCCCTCAAGCTGGGTCTGGCGGGTGGGCCGCTGATTATGGCGCTGATCCTCGGGCGAATCGGCTGTGTCGGTAAGCTCTACTGGTTTATGCCGCCGAGCGCCAACCTGGCGCTGCGCGAGCTGGGCATTGTGCTGTTTCTGGCGGTCGTCGGGCTAAAATCCGGTGGCGATTTTGTCGATACCCTGGTCAGGGGGGAAGGGATGAGTTGGGTCGGCTACGGCATCTTCATCACCGCGATCCCGCTGCTGACGGTCGGCATACTGGCGCGAATGTTCGCTAAAATGAACTATCTGACGCTGTGCGGCATGCTGGCGGGGTCAATGACGGATCCACCGGCGCTGGCCTTTGCCAATAGCCTGCACGCCACCAGCGGCGCGGCGGCGCTGTCGTACGCTACGGTCTATCCGCTGGTCATGTTCCTGCGCATCATCACCCCGCAGCTACTGGCGGTGCTGTTCTGGGGGATGAGTTAGCAGGTCGTCCGGGTGGATGCGCCGCAGATGGTAGTCCACCTGGTAATCACTGGTATTTCGGAACATCACGGAATAGTTAAGGAACTCGCCGCTGTCGCTGTAGGAGAGAGAGGTAATGCGCAGCAGCGGCGTTTGCTCCGGCAGGTTCATGTAACCAGCGAGTTGTTTATCGGCCAGTACCGGCGTCAGGCTCTCGTAATTGCCGCTGATTGTAATTCCGCACTCCTTCTCGATGTAATCAAACTTTGACCCTTCCAGATGCGCCAGCGAGAGGTTGCGAAACAGCTTCACGGGCATAAAGCTGTCCTCCAGCATCAGCGGTTTTCCGTCCACGTAGCGCACCCGGCGGGAAAAGTAGATCCGCTCATCCACCTGGATCCGCAGCTGGCTGGCGATGGCGGGCGGGGCGGGCATCACTTCAAACTGCAACACCTTGCTCTGTACCTCTTTGCCCTGCTGACGCAGTACCTCCACCAGCCCGGTGAGGTTGGTGGTTTCATGGTGCACAACTTTGCGTGCTACAAACGTCCCGCTGCCGTGCCGCCGCTCAACCAGCCCCCAGTTCACCAGCAGATCCAGCGCCTTGCGAATGGTCATGCGCGCCACGCCAAACTCCTGCGCCAGCGCTTTCTCACCCGGAATGGGGCTGCCGATGTTGTAGTCCGATGAATTCAGCCGTAGCCGTAATCGATCGGCAATGGATTTGTAGATCACCAGTAGACCTCTCTGCCCGTATCAGGGTGTGGATTGCATCCTGACATGTCCATATTTACAGCGAAAAGTAGACCTTATTGGTCAAAATAAAACCATGAATGCGATCACGAATCGCAGCGGCACGCCATGTTCGCGCATCAGTAACTTCTTATGCTCACCTCAGGCCAGCACAAAACCATAAAGGCCTCTCTCCCCTACAGGTTGTTACGTGAGGATTTAAAGATGCTCAGTCAAATACAACGTTTTGGTGGTGCCATGTTTACCCCGGTGTTGCTGTTTCCCTTTGCCGGGATCGTGGTGGGAATCGCCATCATGCTTCGCAATCCGCTTTTCGTGGGCGAAGCCTTAACGGCTCCTGATAATCTGTTCGCGCAGATCGTGCACATCATTGAAGAGGGCGGCTGGGCGGTGTTCCGCAATATGCCGCTGATTTTTGCCGTTGGCTTACCGATTGGTCTGGCGAAACAGGCGCAGGGCCGCGCCTGTCTGGCGGTGCTGATCAGCTTCCTGACCTGGAACTACTTCATCAACGCGATGGGGATGACCTGGGGCCACTTCTTTGGCGTCGACTTTTCCGCCGAACCGACGGCGGGAAGCGGGCTGGCGATGATTGCCGGGATCAAAACCCTTGATACCAGCATTATTGGGGCGATTGCGATTTCCGGTATTGTCACTGCGATCCATAACCGCTTTTTCGAGAAACCACTGCCGGTTTTCCTGGGCATTTTCCAGGGCACCTCGTTTGTGGTGATTATCGCGTTTTTCGTCATGATCCCCTGCGCCTGGCTGACGCTGCTGGGCTGGCCGAAAGTGCAGATGGGCATTGAGTCCCTGCAGGCGTTCTTACGCTCCGCCGGTGCGCTCGGTGTCTGGGTGTATACCTTCCTGGAACGCATTCTGATCCCAACCGGGCTGCACCACTTCGTCTACGGTCCGTTTATCTTTGGCCCGGCCGCCGTTGAGGGTGGGATCCAGGTCTACTGGGCGCAGCATCTTCAGGCGTTCAGCCAGAGCACGCTGCCGCTGAAAACCCTGTTCCCGGAAGGTGGTTTCGCGCTGCACGGTAACGCTAAGGTGTTTGGATCGGTCGGGATTGCGCTGGCGATCTGGTACACCGCCTCACCAGAAAACCGCGTCAAGGTCGCGGGCCTGCTGATCCCGGCCACGCTTACCGCCGTGCTGGTGGGGATTACCGAACCGCTGGAATTTACTTTCCTGTTTATCTCGCCGTTGCTGTTTGCCATTCACGCCGTGCTGGCGGCCACCATGGCGACGGTGATGTACACCTTTGGCGTGGTGGGCAACATGGGCGGTGGCCTGCTGGACCAGTTCCTGCCGCAAAACTGGATCCCCATGTTCCATAACCACGCTTCAATGGTATTCACCCAGATCGGCATCGGCGTCTGCTTTACCGGCCTTTACTTCGTGGTCTTCAAAACGCTGATTGAGCGTCTGAACCTCAAAACCCCGGGTCGTGAAGAGAGTGAAATCAAACTCTACAGCAAGGCGGACTATAAGGCGGCGCGCGGACAAACCACCGCCCCGGCTGCCGCCAGCCAGCAGGTCGGCCAAGCCGCCGGATTCCTGCAGGCGCTGGGCGGCGCGGCCAACATCGAAAGCATCAACAACTGCGCCACCCGCTTGCGTATCGCGCTGGTCGACATGGCGCAAACCCAAAGCGATGAGGTCTTCAAAGCCCTCGGCGCACACGGCGTAGTGCGACGCGGCAACGGCATACAGGTGATCGTTGGCCTGCACGTTCCGCAGGTGCGCGACCAGCTGGAATCGCTGATGAAAACCCCTTTAACGAATGAACAAACCACCCTGACAGAGGCTATATCATGAAAAAATTCTCAGTTGTCATTGCAGGCGGCGGCAGCACCTTTACGCCTGGTATCGTCCTGATGCTGTTAGCCAACCGTGACCGTTTCCCGCTGCGTGCCCTGAAGTTTTATGACAACGATGGCGCACGTCAGGAAACCATCGCCGAGGCGTGCAAAATTATCCTTAAGGAACAGGCACCGGAGATTGAGTTTAGCTACACCACCGATCCAAAAGCGGCGTTTACCGATGTGGATTTCGTGATGGCGCACATCCGCGTGGGCAAATACCCGATGCGCGAAAAAGACGAGAAAATTCCGCTGCGTCACGGTGTGCTGGGTCAGGAAACCTGCGGCCCGGGTGGGATCTCTTACGGCATGCGCTCAATCGGCGGCGTACTGGAACTGGTGGATTATATGGAGCAGTACTCCCCGAACGCGTGGATGCTGAACTACTCCAACCCGGCGGCGATTGTGGCGGAAGCGACGCGCCGCCTGCGTCCGCATGCCAAAATTCTCAACATCTGCGATATGCCAATCGGTATTGAAGGGCGCATGGCGCAGATTGTGGGCCTGAAAGACCGCAAACAGATGCGCGTGCGTTACTACGGCCTGAACCACTTCGGCTGGTGGACATCGATTGAAGATCTGAACGGTAACGATCTGATGCCGAAACTGAGCGAATACGTGGCGAAACACGGCTATGTTCCGCCTTCGGAAGATGCGCATACCGAAGCGAGCTGGAACGATACCTTCGCCAAAGCCAAAGACGTGCAGGCGCTCGATCCAGATACCATGCCAAACACCTATCTGAAGTATTACCTGTTCCCGGACTACGTGGTCGCGCACGCCAACCCGGAGCGGACCCGCGCCAATGAAGTTATGGATCACCGTGAGAAGCATGTATTCAGTTCGTGCCGGGCGATTATAGAAGCCGGAAAATCCTCTGCCGGGGAGCTGGAGATCGACGAACATGCCTCGTACATCGTCGATCTGGCGACGGCGATTGCCTTTAATACCCAGGAGCGGATGCTGCTGATTGTGCCAAACAACGGGGCCATTCATAACTTTGATGCCGACGCGATGGTGGAAATTCCGTGTCTGGTGGGCCATAACGGGCCGGAGCCTCTCACCGTGGGCGATATCCCGCACTTCCAGAAAGGGCTGATGAGCCAGCAGGTGGCGGTGGAAAAACTGGTGGTGGATGCCTGGGAGCAACGCTCGTACCAGAAACTCTGGCAGGCAATCACCCTGTCAAAAACCGTACCGAGCGCGTCGGTCGCGAAAGCGATTCTGGATGACCTGATCGAGGCCAATAAGGATTACTGGCCAGAGCTGCATTAACCCTCCTGACCGGCATCGCCTGATGCCGGTCTCCTTGTCCTGGCCGATTTACGCTATGCTGAAGCCTGCCTGCAGCATGACAAGGAGCCTTCATGAAAATTTCCCGCCTCGGTGAAGCCCCGGACTACCGCTTCTCGCTGGCCAATGAACGTACATATCTGGCGTGGATCCGTACCGCGCTGGGCTTTCTGGCCGCCGGCGTCGGTCTTGATCAGCTCGCGCCCGATTTCGCCACGCCGTTGATTCGTGAAGTGCTGGCGCTGTTGCTGTGCCTGTTTGCGGGCGTACTGGCGATTTACGGCTATCTGCGCTGGCTGCGTAACGAAAAGGCGATGCGCCTGAAGCAGGATCTGCCCTATACGCGTGGGTTACTGATCATCAGTGCGATTTTGCTAACAGTGGCGGGCGTGGTGATGGTGCTGGTGGTGTATGGCGGATAGTCGCAAAGCGCGGCGCGAAGCGGACCCCGGCCTGCAGCCGGAGCGGACGTCGCTGGCGTGGCTACGCACGCTGCTGGGGTATGGCGCGCTGATTGCCCTGGCGATTAAGCACAACTGGCACCGCACGGGGCTACCCTTCTGGATCTCACTGGTTGTGCTGGCGCTGGTGGCCATCATTTTATGGCGCTATACCCGCAGCCGTAACGTGATGGACGTGGCGCAGGACGATTTTGTGCAGCCGAAGGCGGTGCGGGATAAGTTCCTCATCGCCCTGGCCGTGCTGTCGCTATCACTGCTGTTTGCGGTAACCCACATTCAACAAATTGTGCACCTGTAGGCCGGGTAAGGCGCAGCCGCCACCCGGCATAATTACTTCCCTTTCGCCAGATACTTCGCCATCTCGTCTTCCGGCACCATGCCGCCGCCGGTCGCCCACACCAGATGGGTGACGTTGGCATCAGCCTGAACACGCAGCGGCCCGGCCATGCCCGCCAGCGCCGATGGCTCCAGACGAATCCCTTCCTCCTGCGCCAGCCAGCCGAGCATGTCGTACATGCTTTGATCGGAAAGGGTATAGAACCCGTCGAGCAGACGTTCCATCGCGCGGCCGACGAAGCCCGACGCGCGTCCGACCGCCAGCCCGTCCGCTGCCGTCACGTTGTCGATACCCAGATCCTGCACGGCAATCTCATCGTGCAGGCCGGTATAAACCCCCAGCAGCATGCACGGGGAGTGCGTGGGCTCGGCAAAGAAGCAGTGAACGTTGTCGCCAAACGCCAGCTTCAGACCAAACGCCACACCGCCAGGACCCCCGCCAACGCCGCACGGCAGATAGACATACAGCGGGTGCTCTGCATCCACCACACGGCCCTGTTCGGCAAACTGCGCCTTCAGGCGCTCGCCGGCAACAGCATAGCCCAGGAACAGGGTGCGGGAGTTTTCATCGTCGATAAAGAAGCAGTTCGGGTCGTTTTCCGCCGCTTTTCGCCCTTGTTCCACTGCCACGCCATAATCCTGCTCATATTCCACGACGGTAACGCCATGGCTGCGCAGTTTGGCTTTCTTCCACTCGCGGGCGTCGGCGGACATATGTACCGTCACCTTAAAGCCGATGCGTGCGCTCATGATGCCGATGGACATTCCCAGGTTGCCGGTTGAACCCACCGCAATGCTGTACTGGCTAAAGAAGTCTTTAAAGCGCGGTTCCAGCAGGATGCTGTAGTCATCTTCAGTGCTCAGCAATCCCGCTTCCAGCGCCAGTTTTTCCGCGTGGGTCAGCACCTCATAGATGCCGCCGCGCGCTTTAATCGAGCCGGAGATGGGCAGATGACTGTCTTTTTTCAGCAGCAGCGTTCCGGGAAGAGCCTTGCCAGATTCTCTCTCTATCCGTTTTTTCATGGCCGGAATAGCAACCAGCTCAGATTCGATAATCCCGCCCGTTGCCGCGGTTTCCGGGAAGGCTTTCGCCAGATATGGCGCGAAGCGGTTGAGGCGCGCATGCGCGTCGTCCACGTCGGCTTTGGTCAGCCCGACATAGGGCAACCCTTCTGCAAGCGAAGTGGTTCGTGGGTTAAGCCACGTGGTTTCTTTCAGGGCAATCAGATCCTCAACCAGAGGAAACTGTGCGGTTAAAGCAGTGATAGTTGCGTTTTCCATAATACGTCTCGTCGCGCTCAGATAATGAAAGAAAGCAGGAATGTGCCGCCAAGTGCAAGCACCGAGGCGATAAACGTCGCCGTCGTATAGTATTTGAAGGTCTCATTCAGGGTCGCGCCGCAGTATTGCTTGACCAGCCAGAAGAGCGAATCGGTCACGATCGTGCAGCCAATAGCGCCGGAACCGATGGCAATGGTGATGATCTCCGGGCTTACGTTCGGGTAGAGCGGCAGCATCAGCGCGAGGAACGGGTGAAACTTCAGTTTTACGATGGTTAAAACAATCAACACAATGCTGACAAGCAGCGTTACCACAACCCAGACCGGCGATCCCATATCTCACCTCACCCTTATGTCATCTGTGGGTATTGGACGAAAAAACGGCGTGAGCTGACAAACGATAAAAATTGCCGTTCAGGTGAGCCAGATTGGATCAACTGAGTGACTGAACTCAAAAAAGCGCACTTATTTCGCTGTTGGTTCACATAAATTCATGCCTGGGCGGTATGCTGGGCGCAGAAATAACGTGTGAGAATTGTGATGACCGATGCGAATGAAGTCAGAAACCGGCTGCTAAATGGCTGGCAACTGTCAAAAATGTACACTTTTGAAGTGGCTGCCCGGCATGAATCCTTCGCGCTGGCGGCGGCGGAACTGTCGCTCAGCCCCAGCGCGGTGAGCCACCGCATCAACCTGCTGGAAGAGGAGTTGGGCATTCAGCTGTTTGTCCGCTCGCACCGTAAAGTTGAGCTGACGCAGGAGGGAAAGCGCGTTTACTGGACCCTAAAATCATCCCTCGACACCCTGAATCAGGAGATCCTGGATATTAAAAACCAGGCGCTGTCCGGTACGCTGACGGTGTATTCCCGGCCGTCAATCGCCCAGTGCTGGCTCGTCCCCATGCTGGGGGATTTTACCCGCCGTTATCCGTCGATATCTCTCACCATTCTCACCGGCAATGAGTACGTCAATATGCAGCGAACCGGCATCGATCTGGCCATCTATTTCGACGATACGCCACCAAACTACCTTTCTCATCACTTCTTGATGAACGAGGAGATTTTGCCCGTCTGCTCGCCCGCGTATGCCCGCGAGCATGCGCTGTTGAAAAACCCCGATAACCTCAGCCACTGCACGTTACTGCACGACCGTCAGGCCTGGAGTAATGATTCCGGTACGGATGAGTGGCTCAGCTGGGCGCAGCATTTTGCGATGAATATGCCGTCATCATCGGGTATTGGCTTCGATCGTTCCGATTTAGCGATAGTGGCAGCCATGAATCATGTGGGCGTGGCGATGGGGAGAAAGCGGCTGGTGCAAAAGCGCCTTGAGCGGGGCGAGCTTATCGCCCCGTTTGGCAACAAGACCCTCAAATGCCATCAGCACTATTACATCTCAACGCTTCCCGGCCGTCAGTGGCCGAAAATTGACGCCTTTATTGGCTGGCTAAGAGAACTGGCAGGCTGAAGAATTATTACGCTTTGACGCTACACCAAATGCGAGAAAGCGTGCTAAATACAGGTAATGCTTTTGATTTATCCAGGGTAAGCCGTGTTAAAGCCTCTTATTGCGACCGCGTTACTTCTCTCTTCCGGCTGGGCGATAGCCGCCGAGCCGCCGCTGACGGCTGCGCTTTATGCACAAAAGCTGGGTGTGGGTATGGACGTGGACTGGGCGCGCACCGAGCGCGGGATACGGGAATTCGACCCGCTGGTGGTACGCGACTTTCGCGCGAAAGGCATCAGCCATGTGCGTATTCGTGTGGCCGATGAGCCGACCGAAGCACGGCTGATCCACCTGCGTAAGCTGGTGGAAGCCTGCGAGCAGTACGGCGTGATCCCGATTATCGCGTATCAGGCGGACAGCTATAAAAACGATCCGAAAGCCGATAACGAAAAAGAGGTTACCGACTGGTGGATTGCCGTGGCGCACTATTTCGGCAAACGTTCGCCGCTGCTGGGCTTTGACCTGATTTATGAGCCTGCGGACAAGCTCAACCACAACGCAGCCTCGCTCAACCGGGTGTATGAGAAAACCATCAAGGTCATCCACAGCATTGATGCGGACCGGATGATCTTCATCGCTCCCCGCCTGCGTGCGGCCCCCGAAGATCTCCCCAGCCTCAAGCTGCCTGCGCACAGCCAAAACTTCCTGCTGGCGGAGTGGCATATCTTCCCCTGGGGGCCGCTGAAAAATAACGGCAAATACCCGTGGACCTCCGGTACGGCGGCGGAGAAAGCGGCGATTCACAATCGCATCGCGACGGCGCTGCGCTGGCAACAAAAAACCGGACACGTCAGCTGGGTCGGGGGCTGGGGCGTGGGGGAGTCAAACCGCTTTACACCCACCGCGTCGCAAATGGCCTTTGCCACGTTTATGGCCTGCGAGCTGCAAAAGGCGAAAATACCCTACGCGATTAACGCCGATTTCCAGTTTTATGACGGAGAGGAGGGGGCCTGGCGGCCAGCGCCAGAGCCTCTGCTGGAGGCGATGATTGCCCCGGCGTGTGAAAAGCCCGGCGAGAAGCCGGGCCATCATGCGGTTAAACAGGCTGCTCGTGGTGGGGAACACGCGACGCCAGCGGCAGCCAGCACAGCAAAATCAGTAGCCCCATCAGCGTCATCAGTAAACCCAAACTAGCCTGCCCGGTTTGCGGCATCATGGCGGAGAGCCAGGCCAGCGCGCCGGAACCGATGTTTTGCAAACCGCCCACCAGCGCACCCGCCGTACCCGCGAGGAACGGGAACGGCTCCATGGCGCCGCTGGTGGCAAGCGGGAACAGCATCCCCGCGCCGAAGAAGAACAGCGCCGCCGGGATCAGCAGCGTCCAGACGGTCATTATGCCAAACAGACCCGGGATCCACATCATCAGGCCAGCCAGCAGGCAGCTGATTACAGACTGCCACATCAGCGTTGAGAAGCGTTTGTTCTGACGTCCGGCGAACCAGGCCCCAAAGAACGCCGCCGGGATCGGCAGGATAAACAGAATACTTACCACCATGCTGCTCAGGCCAAGCCCCGCTCCCAGCAGCACGCCGGAGCAGGCTTCGAACACCGCAATGCCCGCCAGACCGCCGATCAGCATCAGCAGGTAACAGGTAAAAGCCCCGTTGCCGAACAGCGTTTTGTAGCTGGCGAGAAGCTTCGTGCGCGGTGCGTCCTGGGGACGGGTTTCCGGCATCCAGCGCGCCATGCTGAAGGTGACAATCACGCACAGCACCAGCAGGAAGGCATAGCAGGCGCGCCAGGACCACATTGTGTCCAGCAGGCCGCCAATCAGCGGTGCCAGCAGCGGGCTGACCAGAATACCCATATTCAACAGGCTGTTGGCATGGCGGAGTTGCGTGCCTTGATACATATCGCGCGGTAAGGTACGCGCCATCACCCCACCGACGCCCGTGCCTACCCCCTGCAGCGCGCTGGCGGCAATCAGTACGGTCAGGCTATGGGTGGTAATAGCAATCACCGTCGCGACCATGAAAATGCACATGCCGGTCAGAATGACCGGACGGCGGCCAATGCGGTCGGATAATGGCCCGTAGAACAGCTGCGAAACGCCATAGGTCAGCAGGTAGGCGGCCATCACGCTTTGTACCGCGCCCTCGCGGACGTTGAGTTCCTTTGCCATGTCGGCAATCGCCGGAATGTAGATGGTTTGCGCCATCTGACCGACGGCCACCAGTAACACCAGCATCAACAATAAGTTAACGTTCCTTTGTTTTTTCATGTCGCTGAATACTTTTGCCAAAAGAGAAAAATGAAGAATAAGTGACTACGCATTCCCATAAATGCGCGAGGAATCTACCACAATGAGATGACAAATTAAGCATTGTCATGATGAATGAAGGAGAGGATGAAGGCAGGTTTTGTAAACAAGAACGGCAACTAATGTTGCCAGTGAATTACGCCAGACGCAGCAGGATCGCACCGGCTGCAATACCCAACGCGGCAGCGATACGCAGACCGGCAACCTTTTCTTTTAAAAGCACAAATGCGATCAGCGCACCGAAGAGTATGGAGGTTTCACGTAGCGCAGCGACAACCGCCAGCGGAGCCTGCGTCATCGCCCATAAGGCCAGGCCATACGAGCCCATGGTTCCCACCCCACCGAGCAACCCCTTTTTCCAGTGCAAACGCAGGTAGCTGGAAGCTTCGCGGCGTCGCGCCACAATTGCCCAGCACAGCAGGCAGAAGCCGTTCATAAAGAAGGTCCACAGCGTATAGCCCAGCGCGGTATCCGATAAACGTACGCCCGTTCCGTCCACCAGCGTATAGCCGGCGATAAAGCAGGCGTTCAGCAGTGCCAGCCAGATCCCCTTGCGGGACTGCAATCGGCCATTCATCGCCATCGCGAGGATCGACAGGCAGATCACCCCGATGCCCGCCCAGGCGAGCCAGGAGAGGCTATCCCCGAGCACCAGCACGCTGATCAGCGCCACCAGCAGTGGGGCTGTTCCGCGCATCAGCGGATAGGTCTGGCTCATGTCTGAGACCTGATACGTCTTCGCCACCAGTACCGTGTACACCACCTGCAGCGCGCAGGAGACCACTAAAAATGGCCAGCTGGCTACGGAGGGTTGAGGAGAAAATGGCAATAAAACCAGCGCAATGAGCGCGGCGGAGCCGCTAACGCTGATTGCCGAGTAAAGCTTATCCGTTCCGGCTTTGACAATGGCGTTCCAGCTGGCATGCAGCAGTGCGGCGAACAGCAAAATACAGAAAACGGAGAGGGTCATGGCGTCTTTGGCGGTGAATTGTCACTCAACTGTAACATTCACGACCTGATGTCGCCAGCCAGCTACACCGCGCAAAAGAGACGATGGGTGACCCGTGGCTCGTCTGACACCAGCCTGAAGCCTGCCCGACGGTAGAAGCCGCAGGCCGTATCGGGTGCATGGGTATTGAGGAAATCAAACCAGATGCTGGCATCGGCCATTACCACCGTTAACAGCTGTTTACCAATGCCCAGACCGCGGCACTTCTCGCTGACATAAAGATGGCGAATACGTCCGGCACGCGGCTGCTGGCTGAACGGATCGCGGTTAAGGCCGCAGACGCCCACCAGCTTGCCGTTTAAAAAGGCACCCAGCAGCTTTTCACCCGGCGCGTTAAAGCGGTTTTCACCGCGCTGCCAGTTCTCTTCCAGCCTGCGCAGCATATTGAAATTCGCCGCGATGCTTTCGGCTTTCAGCGCGATATACCCGGGCTCTTCCGGCGTGATGGGTTCAATTAACAGACGCGACATAGCATTCCCTCGTTATTAAAGAGGGGCGGTTGCCCGCCCCTCTCAGGTGCGACTTGAACCTGAATCACCGAAGGTATTTCAGGACAGCATCAAGCAGTTGCAGAACAGCAACAATGAGTTTGAGGATAAGTATCACCATATCCACTACGCTCATACGCGTCTCCTTTTGGTAAAAAGGAGCACGATGCTGGCGTACCTTTCCGCCGCCTGTTGCCAGCACCTCGATTGACGTAACACAGTGTGCTCACTTCAGAGGGTTAAGGCACTGACGGCACCACCCGTTTCAGCCAGGACTTCGTTGCGCCGGTAGAACTGCGGCCCCCTCGCTCACTGCGAACATCCTCAGTATAGATAAATACTGTATGCATGAACAGTATTTTGTGGACAAAATTCGAAACCCATTCCATACTCAAAAACGTCAAAATCCGTGCCGGAATTGCGCGTTCGTCTTCGATCGCATATACTTCGTGCGTTGACGTAACACAGTGTGTTCTGCGGCAACCAACCGCAAAACCCTGAAAAAACCTCGCTCCGGCGGGGTTTTTTGTTTTCTGCTTTCTGTACCGAACGGGATGCTGGTTGACTTATTGGCAACGTACCCGGCAGAAATAAGGTACATATCAATGTTTCAGTTAATAATCCTTAAATATATGTTATTTAAATAAAATTAAGTCTGTTTATTTTTAACGTGAATGAGTATTTAAATAAAATTAACAGATTTGAATTGCTAAGTTTTTCAACGTATATTCACATAACCATAAAAAAAGTATGGATAGGTTATGCAAGCATCTGATTACTTGAAGATGAAGTTCCAGAGCGACAGGCAGTTAGCTATTTATGGACAACAAGGCGTTGCTGGGACATGGAAAGCATTAAAGGGGATCGGTTCTGATATTTACTCAGGAATGGAGCGTGTTAGTTGGTATTCATCATGCTTAATCCCCAGCTATCACGATGTGTGTGAAGAGTTACTCTCAGAAGAAAAAAGGATGTACCTCTCAATTGTGTCTATTTACCGTTATCGCAATGTAATAGCACACATGCTCTATCTTTATTTTGAAAGCATTATGACTGATTCTGAAAATGGGAATGAAAAAAATCGCGTTCGCAAGACGGATTCAAACGTAACCGGCCTTGTTAAAAACATCCCGGCAAGCAAGGCAGCGCGTTTAGCGATAGCATGGACGCTGGCCAAATCCCTTTCGGAATCCGGCTTACTTTCAGAGATCGTCGTCGAACGGCTTGCACGCCGTGTACCCAATGTTGTTATGGCTCTGCAGCTGATGGGTACGGACCAGAAGTGCGCTCTTGCTGCCCGTCGTCTGAAAGTGTTGGATCCTAATTATTACGCCACCCTTTATGCTGCACAACTGGAGATGCTTTACTACTTTTTTGAACCATTCCTGGCTGAAATCATTAAGAAAGTGCAAACGGGATTCTACAAGGATTTTGATGCGATCTATAACGACTTAAAGGATAAGTAGAATGTTTAAGAGTCTGCTATCCATTCTTTTTACAGATGTTTTATTCCCCGTTTATATTTTTGCTTGCGCCTCTTTGTTTCTCTGGCTGGTGCCCAACCACTGGGTATTATTAACGTTCATTGCTATCGTCGTATTTATTATTGTTCATCCGATAATTTTCGGCCGCTTTGATAAGTACGATTGAGTTTTATAAAAAGGAGTTTGTATGTCAAATCCGGCTTATTTGTTTCTGACAGATGAAAATGGTTCGCCAATGGTAGGTCCCTGCCTGGTGTCAGGGCGTGAAGGCGCAATTGAACTTAAATCGTTCACTCATAACGTCAATATCCCGGTCGACGGGAATACCGGGAAATTAACGGGCACGCGCATACATATGCCCGTCATGTTCCAGAAGGAATTTGATCGTGTCACTCCGTTTTTATTTCGGGCGTTGAGTACGGGGAGAACGCTTCAGTCAGCCACCATAAAGATGTATCAGATTAATGAGGCTGGTTTAGAGCAGGAGTATTTTAATATCATTATGGAGAATGTAAAAATAACTTCTATTACACCCGATTTGTATCCAGGTGCCAACACCGGAACACACCTCGAAACGGTTCTCATACGCTATGAGAAAATCACCTGGAAACATTGCGACGGAAATGTCGTCTATAGTGACGCCTGGAATGAGCGAGCAACATACTAAAACGTGATCCCTGACGCATTTTTGCGCAGATGAAAATATTTCCATTGTCACGCCCGAAAACCTGTGTTTGTATAAATTCAATCAATGATTCCAAACACAGGTCCCCCATGACTGCATCCATGAACACCGCGACCCTACTAAAAACTGCGCAACCAGCCGCAGTGGTCGTCGTGCGTGTGGTGGTGGTCGTCGGCAATGCGCCGTAGGGACTGGATCAACACACGAATCCAAAACCCCGCCGGCGCAAACCGGGCGGGGTTTTTCGTTTAGGACCCCTCCCCGGAAAGTCGGCCCATAAAAGGACTGGAGCATGGCAAGTTCGGGCACAACATCCACCAAGACGCGTTTTACGGGCGCGCAGTTGATTGTTCATTTACTGGAACGACAGGGCATTACCACGGTTGCGGGTATTCCGGGCGGTACGGTGCTGCCGCTGTATGACGCGTTAAGCCAAAGCACGAAGATCCGCCACGTGCTGGCGCGTCATGAGCAGGGAGCGGGTTTTATCGCTCAGGGCATGGCGCGTACGCAGGGTAAACCGGCAGTCTGTATGGCCTGTAGCGGTCCGGGGGCGACCAACCTGGTAACCGCCATCGCCGACGCGCGTCTCGACTCCATTCCGCTGATTTGCATTACCGGCCAGGTGCCGTCCTCAATGATCGGTACCGATGCGTTCCAGGAAGTGGATACCTACGGTATCTCTATCCCCATCACCAAACATAACTATTTAGTTCGCGATATTGCCGAGCTTCCTCAGGTTATCAGCGATGCGTTCCGCATTGCGCAGTCCGGTCGTCCAGGCCCGGTGTGGATAGACATTCCTAAGGATGTCCAGACCGCAGAAATTGAGATCGACGTCCTGCCGGAGCCGGGCGAGCGAGCACCCGCGCCAGAATTCAGCGCTGAGAGCGTGCGCGATGCCGCGGCCATGATCAACGCCGCTAAACGTCCGGTGCTCTATCTGGGCGGCGGGGCAATCAATGCCGCAGATGAAATCCGTCAGTTCGCTGAAAAAGCCAACCTGCCTACCACCATGACCCTGATGGCGCTCGGTATGCTGCCTAAAGCGCATCCGCTGTCATTAGGAATGCTGGGCATGCACGGCGCGCGCAGCACTAACTACATCCTGCAAGAGGCGGATTTGCTGATTGTGATGGGCGCGCGTTTTGATGACCGGGCGATTGGTAAAACCGAGCAGTTCTGCCCGAACGCAAAAATCATTCACGTGGATATCGACCGCGCCGAGCTGGGTAAAATCAAACAACCGCACGTGGCGATTCAGGGGGACGTGGCCGACGTGCTGGCACAGCTGATCCCGCAAACGGACGCAACTGATCGCGCCGACTGGCGTCAGATGGTGGCGGATCTGCAACGCGAGTTCCCGGGCGCGATCCCAACCGAAGGCGACCTGCTGAGCCACTACGGGCTGATTAACGCCGTGGCCGCCTGCGTGGACGACAGCGCGATTATTACCACCGACGTTGGGCAGCACCAGATGTGGACCGCCCAGGCCTATCCGCTGAACCGTCCGCGTCAGTGGCTGACCTCCGGCGGCCTGGGAACCATGGGCTTTGGTCTGCCTGCGGCAGTGGGTGCGGCGCTGGCGAACCCGGACCGCAAGGTGATCTGTTTCTCCGGTGACGGCAGCCTGATGATGAACATTCAGGAGATGGCCACCGCGGCCGAAAATCAGTTAGACGTTAAAATCATCCTGATGAACAACGAGGCGCTGGGGCTGGTACACCAGCAGCAGAGCCTGTTCTACAAGCAGGGAGTGTTTGCGGCAACCTATCCGGGGATGATTAACTTTATGCAGATTGCCGCCGGTTTTGGCCTGCATACCTGCGATCTGAACGCAGAAGAGGACGCCCACGCAGCGCTGCAGGCGGCGATCTCTCGTCCGGGCCCGGCGCTGATCCACGTCCGTATCGACCCTGAACAAAAAGTGTATCCGATGGTGCCGCCGGGTGCGGCAAATACTGAGATGGTGGGGGAATAAGCCATGCAGAAACAACATGAAAACGTCATTCTGGAACTCACCGTCCGCAACCACCCTGGCGTCATGACCCACGTCTGCGGGCTGTTTGCCCGTCGCGCGTTTAACGTCGAAGGCATTCTCTGTCTGCCGATTCAGGGCAGCGAGCACAGCCGCATCTGGCTACTGGTCAATGACGATCAGCGTCTGGAGCAGATGATGGCCCAGATCGACAAGCTGGAAGACGTCACCAGAGTGGCGCGCAACCAGTCCGATCCCACCATGTTTAACAAAATTGCGGTGTTCTTCGAATAGATCGCTTAAGGTAAGCGTCTTTCGCTCTTGTAGGCCGGATAAGCGCAGCGCCATCCGGCGTTTTCAGACCGCAGGAACAGACATGACCACCATCGCTCTCATCGACGACCACCTTATCGTTCGCTCCGGCTTTGCCCAGCTTCTAAACCTCGAACCGGATTTTCAGGTGGTGGCAGAGTTCGGCTCGGGGCGCGAGGCGCTGGCGGGCCTGCCGGGGCGTGGCGTACAGGTCTGTATCTGTGACATCTCAATGCCAGATCTCTCCGGGCTGGAGCTGTTAAGTCAGTTACCGAAAGGGATGGCGATTATCATGCTCTCGGTTCATGACAGCCCGGCGCTGGTGGAGCAGGCGCTCAATGCCGGTGCGCGTGGGTTTCTGTCAAAACGCTGTAGCCCGGATGAGCTGATCGCCGCCGTGCGCACCGTCTCGACGGGCGGCTGCTACCTGACGCCGGATATCGCCCTCAAGCTGGCGGCCGGACGGCAGGATCCGCTTACCCGGCGTGAGCGTCAGGTGGCAGAAAAACTCGCGCAGGGGATGGCGGTAAAAGAGATTGCCGCCGAACTGGGTTTGTCGCCCAAAACCGTGCACGTTCACCGCGCCAACCTGATGGAAAAACTCGGCGTCAGCAACGACGTCGAGCTGGCGCGCCGTATGTTCGATAGCTGGCAATGAACCCGTTGATTTCGCGGCTGATCGCCGTTGTTGCCAGCTTTTTTATCTTCTCTGCCGCCTGGTTCTGCCTGTGGAGCATCAGCCTGCATCTGGTGGAACGCCCGGAGCTGGCGGTGCTGCTGTTTCCCTTTGGCCTGCGTCTGGGGCTGATGTTGCAATGCCCGCGCGGCTACTGGCCGGTTTTGTTGGGCGCAGAGTGGTTGATGCTGATCTGGTTGTCGCAGGTGGTCGCCCTCGCGCATCTGCCCTTATTGATGACCGGAAGCCTGCTCACGCTCCTCCCGGTTGCGTTGATTTCCCGCTATCGTCACCAGCGCGACTGGCGCACGCTGCTGCGCCAGGGGGCGGCGCTGATTGCTGCCGCGCTGCTGCAATCCCTGCCGTGGGTAGGCGAAAAGGAGATGCTTAACGCCCTGCTGCTGACCCTGACCGGCGGCCTGACGCTGGCACCCACCTGTCTGGTTTTCTGGCACTATCTCACCAGCACTGTCTGGCAGCCGCTCGGGCCATCGCTGGTCTCCCAGCCGGTTAACTGGCGCGCCCGACATCTCATCTGGTATCTGCTGCTGTTTGTGGTGAGCCTGTGGCTGCAGCTTGGCCTGCCTGCTGAGCTTTCCCGTTTTACCCCGTTTTGTCTGGCGCTGCCGATCATTGCTCTCTCCTGGCATTACGGCTGGCAGGGGGCGCTGATCGCCACGCTGATGAACGCTATCGCGCTGATTGCCAGCCAGACCTGGCACGATCACCCGGTCGATTTACTGCTCTCTCTGCTGGCGCAGAGCCTGACCGGGCTGCTGCTCGGGGCAGGTATTCAGCGCCTGCGTGAGCTGAACCAGTCCCTGCAAACCGAACTGTCGCGCAATCGCCGCCTGGCAGAACGCCTGCTGGAGACCGAAGAGAGCGTGCGCCAGGAGGTGGCGCGCGAACTGCATGACGACATCGGCCAGACCATTACCGCCATTCGCACCCAGGCGGGCATTGTTCAGCGCCTGGCGGCGGATAACGCCGGAGTGAAGCAGGGCGGGGCGCATATCGAACAGCTCTCTCTTGGCGTGTACGATTCGGTGCGTCGCCTGCTGGGCAGGCTCCGTCCGCGCCAGCTGGACGATCTCTCTCTGGAACAGGCGGTGCGCTCCCTGATGCGCGAGATGGAGCTGGAAAGCCGCGGAATTGTCAGCCATCTCGACTGGCGCATTGATGAATCATTGCTGAGTGAAGGCCAGCGCGTCACGCTGTTCCGCGTCTGTCAGGAAGGGCTGAACAATATCGTCAAACACGCCAACGCCAGCGCGGTGACGCTGCAGGGCTGGCAGCAGGATGAAAGCCTCAGGCTGGTGATTGAGGACGACGGCTGCGGCCTGCCGCCGGGCTCGGGGCAGCAGGGGTTTGGCCTGGCGGGCATGCGCGAGCGCGTGAAGGCGCTGGGCGGCACGCTGAATATCTCCTGCACCCACGGGACGCGCGTCAGCGTCAGCCTGCCGCTAAGGAGCCATCATGTTTAAAACCCCCGCAAACGCCGCGCCGATAGGCAACAAAGCGGAGATCGACGCCCGCTACCGCTACTGGCGTCGTCATATCCTGATCACTATCTGGCTCGGCTACGCATTGTTCTACTTTACCCGCAAAAGTTTCAACGCCGCCGCGCCGGAAATCCTTGCCAGCGGCGTGATGACGCGCACCGATATCGGCCTGCTGGCGACGCTGTTCTACATCACCTACGGCCTGTCGAAATTCTTCTCCGGCATCGTCAGCGACCGCTCCAACGCCCGCTATTTTATGGGTTTTGGACTAATCGCCACCGGCGTGGTGAACATTCTGTTTGGCTTCTCCACCTCGCTCTGGGCCTTTGCCCTGCTGTGGGCGCTGAACGCCTTTTTCCAGGGCTGGGGCGCGCCGGTCTGCGCCCGCCTGCTCACGGCGTGGTATTCGCGCAACGAGCGCGGCGGCTGGTGGGCTATCTGGAACACCGCGCATAACGTCGGTGGCGCGCTGATCCCAATGGTGGTGGGCGCAGCGGCGCTGCACTACGGCTGGCGCGCGGGGATGATGATTGCCGGTGGTCTGGCGATCCTGGCCGGGTTGTTCCTCTGCTGGCGGCTGCGCGACAGGCCACAAACCGTGGGGCTGCCCGCGGTGGGCGACTGGCGGCACGATGAAATGGAAGTGGCGCAACAGCTTGAGGGGGCGGGGCTGACGCGCAAAGAGATCCTCACCAAATACGTGCTGTTAAACCCGTATATCTGGCTGCTGTCGCTTTGCTACGTGCTGGTCTACGTGGTGCGCGCGGCCATCAACGACTGGGGTAACCTGTACATGTCCGAGACGCTGGGGGTGGACCTGGTGACCGCCAACTCGGCGGTGACGATGTTCGAGCTGGGCGGGTTTATCGGCGCGCTGGTGGCGGGCTGGGGTTCGGATAAGCTCTTCAACGGCAACCGTGGCCCAATGAACCTCATCTTTGCGGCAGGAATCTTACTCTCCGTCGGTTCGCTGTGGCTGATGCCGTTCGCCAGCTACGTGATGCAGGCGGCGTGCTTCTTTACCATCGGCTTCTTCGTGTTTGGCCCGCAGATGCTGATCGGCATGGCGGCGGCAGAATGCTCGCATAAAGAGGCGGCCGGTGCGGCGACGGGCTTCGTCGGGCTGTTCGCCTACCTGGGCGCGTCCCTCTCCGGCTGGCCGCTGGCGCGGGTGATCGACATCTGGCACTGGAGCGGTTTCTTTGCCGTGATCGCCATCGCGGCGGGGATATCGGCCCTGCTGCTGCTGCCGTTTTTGCATGCGCAGGCGCCGCGTGAAGCCAGTGTGATGTGATGCGCCTCACCTTTTCACCCCGAGTGGCGCAAAACTAAGAAATTTTCCCGGTTTTACCTGGACGCTGTCTCAGGCATCTCTCCTGGCTGATTTTTACAATGCCTGCTATTCGCAGGTAAAAATCAGCTCAGGAGCAAACCATGCTGGCCTTCCTTAATCAGGTGCGCAAGCCGACCCTGGATCTGCCGCTCGACGTGCGGCGCAAAATGTGGTTCAAACCGTTCATGCAGTCCTATCTGGTGGTCTTTATCGGCTACCTGACCATGTACCTGATCCGCAAAAACTTTAACATCGCGCAGAACGACATGATCTCCACCTACGGGCTGAGCATGACGCAGCTGGGGATGATTGGCCTGGGCTTCTCCATCACCTACGGCGTGGGCAAAACCGTTGTCTCGTACTATGCAGACGGCAAAAACACCAAGCAATTCCTGCCGTTTATGCTGATCCTCTCCGCCATCTGTATGCTCGGCTTCAGCGCCAGCATGGGCGCGGGCTCCGTCAGCCTGTTCCTGATGATCGCCTTCTACGCCCTGAGCGGTTTCTTCCAGAGTACCGGTGGGTCGTGCAGCTACTCCACCATCACCAAATGGACCCCGCGCCGTAAGCGTGGTTCATACCTTGGCATGTGGAACATCTCCCACAACCTCGGCGGGGCGGGTGCGGCAGGGGTGGCGCTGTTCGGTGCTAACTACCTGTTTGACGGTCACGTCATCGGCATGTTTATCTTTCCGTCGATTATCGCCCTGATTGTCGGCTTTATCGGTCTGCGTTTCGGCAGTGACTCTCCGGAATCTTACGGCCTCGGTAAAGCCGAAGAGTTGTTCGGCGAGGCGATCAGCGAAGAGGACAAAGAGACCGAAGAGAACGAGATGACAAAATGGCAGATCTTTGTTGAGTACGTGCTGAAAAACAAAGTGATCTGGCTGCTCTGCTTCTCCAACATTTTCCTGTACGTGGTGCGCATCGGTATTGACCAGTGGTCGACCGTGTATGCCTTCCAGGAGCTGAAGCTCTCAAAAGAAGTCGCGATTCAGGGCTTCACCCTGTTTGAGGTGGGTGCGCTGGTCGGTACGCTGCTGTGGGGCTGGCTCTCTGACCTCGCCAACGGTCGTCGTGCGCTGGTGGCCTGCGTCGCGCTGGCGCTGATTATCGCTACCCTGGGCGTCTACCAGCACGCCAGCAACCAGTACGTTTACCTGGCGTCTCTGTTTGCGCTCGGCTTCCTGGTGTTTGGTCCGCAGCTGTTGATCGGCGTAGCGGCGGTAGGTTTTGTACCGAAAAAAGCGATCGGCGCCGCCGATGGGATTAAAGGCACCTTCGCCTACCTGATTGGCGACAGCTTCGCCAAGCTGGGTCTGGGGATGATTGCCGACGGCACGCCGATTTTCGGCCTCACCGGCTGGGCAGGCACCTTTGCGGCGCTGGATGCCGCCGCCATCGGCTGTATCGTCCTGATGGCGATGGTTGCGGTGCTCGAAGAACGTAAAATTCGCCGTGAAAATCGTGTGCAGAAATTAAAAGCAGCCTGAGTGTGCAGGTGACTTCTTTGCCCGGTGTGTGATGCCGGGCTTTTTTATTTTAAATTCCAGTTTTTACCCCGCTTTACACACTCGCCCCTCTCCTTGCTCTACAGTTTTTTTGCTGCCGCCTTTCGCGCAGCCTTATTCCTTTTGCTATGGGAGAGCTTGCATGTTGACCCGACGATTATCCTGCCTGGCGCTGTTGATGGCGCTGGCAACCCCCGCAATGGCTACGGATGCGCCCACCTACGGTGAGAAGCTGGAAGGTTTCGACTACGGCTGGCCGGTAAAACACTTTACGTTTACCTCCCAGGAACAGTCTCTGGATATGGCTTATCTGGACGTGAAGCCGGAAAAACCCAACGGCCGCACCGTGGTGCTGATGCACGGCAAAAACTTCTGCGCCGGTACCTGGGACGGCACTATCCGTGCGCTCTCAGCCAGCGGTTATCGGGTGATCGCTCCCGACCAGATTGGCTTTTGTAAATCCACCAAACCGGAGCATTATCAGTACACCTTTCAGCAGCTGGCGGATAACACCCACGCCTTGCTGAAAACGCTCGGCGTCGATCGCGTGACGGTTATCGGCCACTCGACTGGCGGCATGCTGGCGACCCGCTACGCGCTGATGTGGCCGCAGCAGGTGGAGCAGCTGGTGATGGTCAACCCAATTGGTCTGGAAGACTGGAAAGCGCGCGGCGTGCCGCATATTACGGTCGACCAGTGGTATCAGCGCGAGCTGAAGGTCAGCGCCGACGGCATTCGTCAGTACGAGAAAAATACCTACTACGCCGGAGAGTGGAAGCCGGAGTATGAGCGTTGGGTCACCATGCTCGCCGGACTGAACAACGGGCCGGGAAAAGAACGTGTGGCCTGGAACTCGGCGCTGCTCTACGACATGATTTACACCCAGCCGGTGATCTACGAATTTAGTGAACTAAAGATGCCGGTATTATTGATGATCGGCACGAAGGACAACACCGCCATCGGGAAAGATCTCGCCCCGCCTGAGATCCGCAAAACGCTCGGCAACTATGCGGTGCTGGGGAAGGAGACGGCGAAACGCATCCCGCACGCGACGCTGGTCGAGTTCAACGACATGGGGCACGCGCCGCAGATGCAGGATCCTGCACGCTTCCACGAGGCACTGCTGAAAGGGCTTCAGGCTCGCTGACTGGTTTCCAGCAACAACCCGCGCAGCCACATCTGCGCGGGATTACGGTGTGTTCTGGCGTGCCAGGCCATGCACTTGGTGAAACCCGGCACCGGAACCGGTGTGTCGCAGACAAACATTCCTGTCTGGTTTTCCGCTATCCGTGACGGTACCACGGCGATCATATCGCTTATCGCCAGTACATCCGGCAGTACCAGGAAGTTGCTCACCGATAACCCCACGTGCCGCGTCCGGCCCATTTTTTCCAGCGCGCCATCCGTCACGCCGCGAAAACTGTCACCCTCATAAGAGACCAGCACGTGCTCAAGGGCGCAAAAGCGCGCCAGAGAGAGCGGTTTGCCCGCGTCCGGGTGGTCGGCACGCATCATGCAAACGTACCGTTCATCATAAAGCGCCCGGCTGTGCAGGTCGTCTGGCGTGGTGTGGGGCGTGATCAGCGCCACGTCAACGTTCCCGCGTTCAAGCTGGTTCATCATCCGCTCGGAATCGACAGGTATAACCCGCACGCGTATTGCCGGTGCCCGCACCTTCAGTGCCGCGATAAACGGCACCGCGATCGCGCGGAGTGCGTAATCGGTAGCAGCAAGCGTGAAGGTGAGGGTGGCCTGCAGTGGGTCAAACGCCACCGGCTGCAGCAGGAGGTCGATATCTGCCAGGATGCGCTTCACCGGCGCGGCCAGCTCTTCCGCACGCGTCGTGGGTACGATGCCGTGGGGCGCTCGGATAAACAGCGGGTCGTCGAAGTAATCCCGCAGGCGGTTCAGCATGCCGCTGACCGCCGGCTGGGTTAGGGCCAGACGCGCCGCCGCGCGGGTGACGCTGCGTTCATCCAGCAGGGCGTCGAGCGTTTTCAGCAGGTTAAGATCCAGCGTGCGCAGATCCGTTTTCATGACGATGTTCTACCTTTTTTCAGTTCACTATTATGGCCGTGCCCGCTGTCGATACCCTGCGTTTCCCGCTATGATGAGCGGCTATTCAAAGGAGAACGCATGGTCTGGATAATGCTGGCAACGCTTGCCGTGGTGTTTGTGGTTGGGTTTCGTGTCCTGACCTCGGATTCCCGCCGCGCCATCAAACGCTTGAGCGAACGGCTAGGTATCACCCCGATGCCGGTAGAATCGATGATCGATCAGTTCGGTAAAACGCCCGGCAATGAGTTTATCCGCTATCTTGAACGCCCGGACGAGGCGCATCTGCAAAACGCTGCCCAGGTGCTGCTCATCTGGCAGGTCTGTATCGTCGACGGTAGCGAAGAAAATCTCCACACCTGGCACCGCATGCTGCGTAAAGCCCGTCTGGCCGCGCCGATCACCGATGCGCAAATCCGCCTCGCCCTCGGCTTTATGCGCGAGATGGAGCCGGATCCGCAGGAGCTGAACGCTTTCCAGCTGCGTTACAACCAGCTCTTTCTGCCAGAAGAGGGTGTGTTTTACCTGCACTGATATCACGAACCGTGATGATGAGTATAAGGCATCATCATTAGATTTATACCACTCACGGGCGCACCATCACCTCATCCACTCACGATGAGGTGAACCATGAAACAATCCGCCATTATCTGGCCAGACGATTACCTGCCAGGCACCACCGATAACTTTGCGTCCAACGAAATCATTGTCGCCGGGCTGAGCGCAAAAGAGATTTGGGCGCAGCTTAACGACACTACCCTGTGGCCGAACTACTACAGCAACGCCGAAGATATTCGTTTTCACGACGGCAGCGGTCCGGAACTGAGCGCCAACGCCCGCTTCCGCTTCACGACCTTTGGCTTTCCGGTTGAGGCGCGGGTGACGGAGTACGTTCCGCCGGTCGATGGCGAGGCGGCGCGTATCGCCTGGCACGGCTGGGTGGAAGGGGAGGAGAGCGCGCGTCTGGATGTGATCCACGCCTGGCTGTTTGAAGACTTACCGGGTAACCGCGTCCGTATTTTGACTCAGGAGTCGCAGAAAGGCGTTCCGGCACAGGAATTAGCACGTACCCTACCGAACCCGATGATCAACGGGCACCAGGAGTGGATCGTTGGGCTGGCGAAGGCGGCGATGCAAGAAAAGTTGTCGAAACGTTAAATTCGTCACACTTTTGATGATAAACTGCGCGACTTTCCCGCACGTTTTTATCTCAGGTGACACCATGACAGAACATATCCAGCCCACGACCAGACCGCAGACCAAAGAGGTTTCTCGCCCCAACTGGTCGGCGGTTTTTTCCGTGGCGTTCTGTGTCGCCTGTCTTATTACCGTGGAGTTTTTACCGGTCAGCCTGCTGACGCCGATGGCGCAGGATCTCGGCATTTCCGAAGGCGTGGCAGGGCAGTCCGTTACCGTGACCGCGTTTGTGGCGATGTTTGCCAGCCTGTTTATCACGCAGGTTATTGGCGCGATTGATCGCCGCAAAGTGGTCATTCTCTTCAGCGTGCTCCTGACGCTCTCCTGTCTGCTGGTCTCTTTCGCGGAGAGCTTCACCCTGCTGCTGCTCGGCCGCGCCTGTCTGGGGCTGGGGTTGGGCGGTTTCTGGGCAATGTCCGCCTCGCTCACCATGCGTCTGGTGCCGGCACGCACCGTGCCGAAAGCCCTCTCCGTTATCTTTGGCGCAGTCTCCATCGCGCTGGTGATTGCCGCGCCGCTGGGAAGTTTCCTTGGGGGAATCATCGGCTGGCGTAACGTCTTTAACGCCGCAGCGGTGATGGGTTTTCTCTGCATTCTGTGGGTGTGGAAAGCGCTGCCGTCCCTGCCGGGAGAAGCGGCGCACCACAAACAGAACATGTTCAGTCTGCTTAAGCGCCCCGGCGTGCTGGCGGGGATGACCGCCATCTTCATGGCCTTTGCCGGGCAGTTTGCCTTCTTTACCTATATCCGTCCGGTCTTTATGACCATGGCGGGCTTTGACGTGGATGGCCTGACGCTGGTGCTGCTCAGCTTCGGTATCGCCAGCTTTGTCGGCACCTCGCTGTCGTCTCAGTTCCTGAAGCGCTCCCTGAAAGTGGCGCTTGCTGGCGCCCCGCTGGTACTGGCTGTCAGTGCCGTCGTGCTCATTCTGTGGGGCAGCGACAAATGGGTTGCCTCGGCGATTGCGATTATCTGGGGCTTTGCCTTTGCGCTGGTGCCGGTGGGCTGGTCGACGTGGATCACCCGCTCGCTTGCCGATCAGGCTGAAAAAGCCGGGTCGATTCAGGTGGCGGTGATCCAGCTGGCGAACACCTGCGGAGCGGCGGTGGGCGGCGTGGCGCTCGACCACCTGGGGCTGACGTCGCCGCTGGTCATCTCCGGCACGCTGATGCTGCTGACCGCGCTGCTGGTGGCAGGGAAAGTGAAGACGAAGTAATGCTTTTCTCCCTCTCCCGTGGGAGAGGGCTGGGGTGAGGGCAACAGGCTATGCCGGGGCTTTCACCCGTTTTCTCGAATCCATCGAAATCAACACCACCGACGACACGATCAGCAGCGTGCCCAGCCAGTCCGGCAGCGTAAACGCCACGCCCAGTAAAATCACCGACAGTAACGCGCTGCTCAGCGGCTCGGCGCAGCTCAGAATGCTCGCCTTCGGCCCGCCGATCATCTGCGCGCCTTTCAGGTACAGGCTGAAGGTCAGCGCCGTGCCGATCACCACCAGGTAGAAAAACGCCAGCAGCAGGCTGCCGTCAATAACAAACGCGGTGCCGCGTCCGGCGTAGAACGGCGTCAGCGTTAAGCCGGCGATCAACATACTCCAGCCGACAATCGGCAAGGTGCCGTAACGGGCGATCAGGGTTGACGGATACGTCGTGTAAAACGCCGCGGCAAAGGCCGAGGCAATGCCAAAGAACAAAGCCGCAGGCGAGATGGAGAGTGAAGTGGGGTCGCCGTGGGTGACCAGCAAAAATGTCCCCACCAGTGAGGTCAGGATCGCGGAAAGCACAAACAGACCCGGCCGCTTTTTCCGCGCCAGCGCAAACCACGCCACGATAATCGTCGGTGACAGAAACTGCAGCACGGTGGCCGTAGCCGCGTTGGATTTCTCGATTGTCACCAGGAAGGTGAGCTGCACCGTGAGCGCGCCAGCCAGGGAGAAAAACAGCAGGCTGAGGGCGTCTTTGCGATGTTTGATGACCGAGAAAATTTTGTCGCCGTGAACGAAGGAAAGCGTCAGCAGGATCAGGCCGGTAAACAGCAGGCGAACCATGGTCAGATACGGTGACGAGATCTGGCTTTTCTCCATGATGTACTGCGCGCAAACCCCTGAGCTGCCCCATAAAACGGCGGCGATCAGGACGTTCAGCATCCCTTTACGTGTGGAACCCATGTTCTCCCCTGCGATGTTGTCGTTAATTCGGTCAACAGCATAGCATGGTTGTGTGCGGCCTGACGCCCTCACCCTGACCCTCTCCCACGGGGCTGAGGGTTCCCCATAAATAATGCCTGCACAGACGGCCCCCTCTCCCTTTGGGAGAGGGCCGGGGTGAGGGGGAACATACGGCTGTGGAGGTCATTCCGTTCACTTTATGTTCCTTGCTACTCTGTAACGGCATGACTTGTGAACGTGCCAGGGCGGCTCAATCGCCGCCGCCCTGGCGACCCGGGCTCCCGGCAGTAAATCGCCGCTTCGCGGTGCCTTCGGCTTATTCCTTCCGGCTTATCGGGGACGGGCGGATGTAACGTCCCTGTAAAGCCGCCCTCTCGGCGCATCCATGCGCCTCGCCCCGGCCTGCAGGAAACGCCTCAGCGATTTACAGCCGGACCAGGGCGTCGCTGTACGTCATTCATTTTCCTGAAGAAACATTCGTCGCTTTCGGTAAAAAAATTACTGGGGCTCCCTCTCCCACGGGGAGAGGGAGCAAACACTAAAAACGGCAACTCTCGTTGCCGTTTTGCTTTTACCTTAGAACCACGCCTCCCACATTGCGCCGACGTTGAAGTCGTCCAGCGTTTCGTCTTTGGTATTGTTCACGCGGGCGGTACGTTCGTTATCCACTTTGCCGCCGGTGACGTAGAAGCGCAGCATCGGACGGAACTCCGGCCCCATGGCGATAGACATGTTCTGCGACAGGGTCAGCTTCCAGCCCTTGTTGTCGCCGCCGTTGTCGTAATCCACATGCTGCCAGCCTGCTTCCAGCCAGGTGGAGTGAACGTCGTTCCACCAGTGCATCGGACGTACAATGGCGTTGTAGTTCTTACGGTTGTCGGTCTTATCACGGCTGTTGTCGTAGTCGTGGAAGGCGAGGATGTACTCCACCTGCGTGGCCTGGGTGAATTTGTACAGCCCTTCGAAGCTGGCATAGACCGTGGTCAGATCCTCGGTTTTATTGAACACACTGTTATCCGCGTTATCAGAGTAACGGGCAATCACCTTGTTCACGCCGCTGTCGTTGGTGTGGCTCAGCACCACGCCGCCCTGCCAGGCATTCAGACGCTCATCGCTCTCCACCGCTTTTGAATCAAAGCCGTAGTTGGCGTACAGCTCCAGATCCAGCGGACCAACCTTCATGCCATGGATTTTCGAGGTCGCCGCGTAGTTACCTTTGTCACCCGTGCCGGACCCGCCGGTACAGGTGATGCGTGACGGGTTGGCTTCATCCTCCATGACTTCCGGGCTACAGGATTCCACCGCCGCCACGGCGGCCACGTCAAACTGCACGCCGCCGATGTCGAAGTTCTTCACCCCGGCGCCCTGGCCGTCGTGGTTCATCCAGAAGTAATCGTTGATGCCCTGCTGCGGACGCTGGTGGAAGTCACGACCAGCCCAGAAGTAGGCGTTCGGGTTGGAGGCCATAATGTTGGTCACCCCCGCGTAGGCTTTTTTCAGGTTAACTTCATCGCCCCAGTGGTCGATCATCACGTTGATGTCCCAGATGGCGCCGTTGTCACCCTTGAAGGCCTTGGAGAGCTGGAATTCACCGCCGTTGCCTTCGTTACCCAGACGACCGATGGCAGATGCCCCGTTATAGGAACCGTCCACCGCCACGTATTTCTGGTCAGCGGCCTGGAAGTGCGCGCCGTAACGGGCATAACCGGTAAATTTAATGCCGAACGGAATAGCCATATCCGGGGATTGCGCCGCGCTTTGCGGCTCCGTCACCACGTCGGCTTTTTTCGCGACCGCGGCATCCATTTTGGCCTGACGCTCCGCGAGGGCTTTATCCACCGCTTTTGCCACAATGGCGTCGATTTGTTCCTGGGTAAATTCCTGTGCGAGTACAGAAATTGGGCAAAGCGCGGCGATAACCGCCATGGTTAATGGAAGTTTTTTTAGGGTAGTCATGGTTATCTCAATATAGTTTAATTTTATTCAGACAATAACCATCCCGCTCCGATCTGACAGAGTATGTCGCTATCATCAGAACAAGTGGATTTCTATTTAAGGTACAGAGGTATTACTCGTTATTTCGCCATAGATTATCTCTGATATAAATGAATAATTTCTTCGGATAATTCACGCGCCAGTAATGAATTCATTAAATGATCTTGCGCGTGCACCATAATTAACGTCATCGGCTGACGGGCTTCACCCGCATCCTGCTCAATGAGTTTGGTCTGCATCTTGTGCGCCTGGCGCGCGTAGCCATCGGCTTCGCGCAGCAGGCTTTTGGCTTCGTCAATGTTGCCCTGCCGCGCAGCGTGCAGTGCTTCAAAGCACAGGCTGCGCGACTGACCCGCATTGACGATGATTTCCATCACGGCTTCTTCTAAGGCAATCATCGTCTTTCTCTCTATTTCTCGAAACTATTATGTAAAGAGGTGGCAGCAAACCACTCTCCGCTCTTTTTAATGGTGCGCTGTTGCGTAGTTAAATCGAGCTGAATAAAGCCATAGCGGTTTTTATACGCATTACACCACGACCAGTTATCAATAAACGTCCACATATGGTAACCAAGACAGTGACACCCTTCGCTAATTCCTTTATGCAGCCAGGCTAAATGTCCGGAAATAAAATCGATGCGGTATTGATCGTTGATTTGGCCATTTTCAATAAAACGCTGTTCATTTTCGACGCCCATTCCGTTTTCAGAAATAAAACAGCGTGGGTTGCCGTAATTGTCGCGCAGATTAACCAGAATATCGTAAATACCCGGCTCGTAAATTTCCCAGCCACGGTACGGGTTCATCTTGCGGCCCGGCATCTCGTAGTTATCAAAGAACCACTCCGGCATAAACGGCGCCTGCGGGTTCACTGCGCTGTCGCGACACTTCACGCGACGCGGCTGGTAATAGTTAATGCCGAGCAGGTCGATTTTCCCTTCCGCGATCAGGAAACTGTCCTCCGGTTTACAGGCGGGCAACTGGTCGTAAGATTTCAGCAGCGCTACCAGATCGGCCGGGTACTCGCCGCGCAGAACCGGGTCCAGAAAGCTGCGGTTGAACATCAGATCCGCTATGTGCGCCGCCTTCACGTCCGCCGGGTTTTGTGAGCGCGGGTAGGACGGCGTCAGGTTGAGCACGATGCCGATCTCACCTGCGTAATGTCCGGCGCGGTAGGCCTGGACAGCCTTCGCGTGGGCCAGCACGGTGTGATACGCCACGGTGGCCGCCCGACGGAAATCCACCACGTTGGGGTAGTGGAAATCGTACAGATAACCGCCTTCAACCGGGACAATCGGCTCGTTGAAGGTAAACCAGTGCAGCACGCGGTCGCCAAACAGGTCGAAGCAAATCTGCGCATAGCGGGCGTAAGCGTCCACCACCTCCCGGTTTTCCCAGCCGCCAATCTCCTGCATCGCCATCGGCATGTCGAAATGGAACAGGGTGATAAATGGCGTAATGCCCTGCTCGATCAGCTCATCAATGACCTGGTTATAAAATTCGACCGCCTTTGGATTCACTTCACCGATACCGTCGGGGATCAGACGCGCCCAGCTTATAGAAGTGCGAAAGCTGTTGTGGTTCAGCTGCTTTAACAGCTGAATGTCCGTTTTCCAGTGCTGATAAAACGTGGAGGTATGCTGCGGCCCCACGCCGTTGTGAAAACGGTTCGGCTCGCGGGCAAACCAGTAATCCCATGTGGTTTCACCCTCTCGTGTCCCTTCGGTCTGGAGAGCAGAGCTTGCGCTGCCCCACCAGAAATTATCGGGAAATGTATATTTCATGACGCTTCCTCTTTGACTTAATTGCTTGCGGTCTCAGCGGTACCGACGGTTGCCTGAGCTTTCTGCTCTTCGTTTTTCATCAACGTACGCTCGTAAGCACGCAGGAACGGCAGGTACATCAGCGCTGACATCACCATACAGATGAGACACATCACCACCGGGCTCAGCGCCCAGTTGGCGGCCCATGAGGCACCAATTGGTGCGGGCGTGGTCCACGGCGTTAACGATACCACCTGTGCCAGCCAGCCCAGTTTGGTTGCCGCGTACGCCAGGCACGCATTCACCAGCGGAACACACACGAACGGGATAAACAGCATCGGGTTCATGATAATGGGGGCGCCGAACAGGATCGGTTCGTTGATGTTAAAGAAGCTTGGCACAACGCCCATTTTGCCGATGGTGCGTAAGTGCGTTACCCGGCTACGCAGCAGCAGGAAGGCCAGCGGCAGTGTGGAGCCTACGCCGCCAATCAGCAGGTAGTGATCCCAGAAGCCCTGCAGGTAGACGTGCGGCAGCGCCGCACCGGCCGCCAGAGCCGCCTGGTTTGCCGACAGGTTCGCCATCCAGAACGGGTTCATGATGCCGGTGACAATCAGCGAGCCGTGGATACCGGCGAACCAGAAGATCTGGCACAGCAGCACGGAGAGCAGAATGGCAGGCAGCGAGTCAGACGCAGAGACCAGCGGTTCCAGCAGGTGCATAATCGCCTGCGGGATGATCATGCCGGTCTGCGCCTCGATAAACAGGTTCAGCGGATGCAGGGTGCCAATCACCACCATCACCGGGATTAGGATCTCAAACGAACGCGCCACGCCGGTCGGGACTTCCTTCGGCAGACGAATGGTCACGTTGTTCTGCTTCAGCCACGCATAGACGCGGGTGGCGTAGATGGCGGTGATCAGCGCAGTGAAAATCCCCTGACCAGACAGATACTGGGTGGAGATCTTACCGTCCGCATACGGCGCGGCGACCAGCAGGAAGGCCATAAAGGCCAGCAGGCCGGACATCACCGGGTCGAGATTAAACTGACGCCCCAGGCTCGCCCCGATCCCCACCGAGATGAAGAAGGTCATCACGCCCATGCTGAGGTTAAATGGCAGCATCAGCTGTTCGCGATAAGTCTGGGAGAAATCCAGCCAGCCGCGGGCAAAGCTGTTGGTGGTATCCGCCGAGAACGGCGGGAAGATGAACACCAGCATAAACGAGCCGATGATCATAAACGGCAGCGCGGCAGTAAAGCCGTCGCGGATGGCAATCACATACTTTTGCTGGCCGAGCTTCGCGGCCAGCGGGGTAATTGACTGCTCAATCACCGCGACCATGGATTGATATAACGAACTCATGTGAACACCTTTTAGTGTGCCGCTTCGATGAGCGACAGAGCATAGTCCAGTACTTTATCGCCACGCTGCATGCCGTAGTCCATCATATCGATGGGCTGGACCGGAATGCCTTTTGTGGCCGCCTTGTCTGAGAGTGTCTGTAACATGTATTTCACTTGCGGTCCGAGAAGCACCACCTGATATTGCGGAAACTGCGTATCAAATTCGGAAACGCCGTACGCATCAATTTTTACCGCCAAACCGCGTTCTTTCGCCACATCGACCATTTTGCTGACCAGCAGGCTGGTGGACATCCCGGCAGAGCAGCAGAGCATAATCTTGAACATCGACAACCATCCTCAAAATGTAAATAGATATTGCGGTAATGATTGGATATCAGATGGAAACCGGTTTCCATTTATAAAAGACAGAAGTGTGACAACCATCAATATCCCTTATATATGAGGCTAATTAACCCGATGTGTGTCACAGAATTTGGCTGTTTTGACATCATTTTGAGTGGAAACGGAAAATCGGTTTCCATGGAAAACGGAAACGGATATACTCCTTACTGGCTATAATGTGAGCCGTAGCGGTAATGGAATTTGCAGGCGCGAGGTAAGCCTGTCAGGGGAAAAAGATGTCGACAATCAATGATGTATCACGTCTTGCCGGGGTGTCGAAAGCCACGGTATCGCGAGTGTTGAGTGGGTCGCGTGGCGTAAAGGAAGCCAGCCGTCAGGCCGTTCTGAAAGCGGTAGATGAACTGAACTACCGGCCCAATGTGATTGCGCAGTCGCTGCTGAGCCAGTCGACGGGGTGTATCGGGGTGATTTGCGCGCAGGAGAATATTAACCAGACGACCGGTTATCTGTACGCGCTGGAAAAACAGCTCAGCCAGCATCAAAAACACCTGCTGCTGCGCTTCGCCCATAGCAAAGCGGACGTGCTGCACGCCCTGGAAGAGCTCTCCTGTGGGCTTTGCGATGACATTCTGGTGATTGGCGCGCGTTTTCCACTGGATATCGACATGGATAACGTCATCCTGGTTGACTGTATGGGCTCAGAAAATCCCAATAGCATCCAGTTCGATCACGCCTTCGCCGCCGAAACCGCCTGTAACTACCTTACCAGCCAGGGACGCCGCCAGATTGCCCTGATCCATCCGCACGGTAGCGGCTTTGCCGATCAGGTGCTGCTGGGCTACAAACATGCGCTGGAAAAAAATTTCCTGCCCTTCAACCGCAACCTCGTGTTTATGGACGCGACCTCCTCGTCCGTGGCGCTGCAGGAGCTGCTGAATAACGCCAGCACGCTGAATTTCAACGCATTACTGGTTGCGGACGAGCAGGAAGCGCAGCGGGTGATCCCGCAGTTGCAGGCGTTTAATAAATCGGTGCCGGAGGACATCATGGTCTTCAGCCTTGCCGGATCGCTGCATCTGCCAGGCATTCCGGTGATCCCGGCCATTGAGTATTCCATGGATGCCATGGCGGCACGCATCGTGAGCTGGTTGACGGAAAAAACACAGATGCTCGGGTCGTACGTGCTGCGCGGGGATTTGATCATTCCGGATGTGCGTAAGCGTTAAAAATGTTGTGCAGGCCGGGTAAGGCGCAGCCGCCACCCGGCGAGAAGCACGTTTCCAGCCCTCAATAATCCTCCATACAATCCACTCGCCGCATATCCGCTTTATTCAATCCCACCCCCCAGCGACTGCCACAGCGTGATGCGGTTTTCCAGGTCGGTTTGCTGCAGCGATATCAGTGATTCCTGCGCCGACCACAGCGACCGCTGCGCGGTCAGTACCGTCAGATAATCCCCGGCACCCGCCTGATAGCTGCGGGTCGCCACATCCAGCGTTTTTTGCTCGGCCGCAACGTATTCACGCTGGGCATCAAGCTGCTCGCTGAGCGTTTCACGGCGTGCCAGCGCATCGGCCACGTCTTTAAACGCGCTCTGGATGGTTTTCTCGTAGGTGGCGATCAATCCCTTCTTCTCCGCTTCCGCGTAGCGCAGCTGGGCCAGATTGTTGCCGCCGCTGAACAGCGGCAGGGTGATGGACGGTGCGAATGACCACACCTTCATCCCGTGGCTGAACAGGGACGAAAGCGAATCGCTGCCGACGCCCGCACTGGCGGTCAGTGAAATGGTGGGGAAGAAGTTGGCGCGCGCGGCACCGATATTGGCGTTGGCGCTCAGCAGGTTGTGCTCCGCCTCCTTAATATCCGGGCGACGCAGCAGCGCGCTGGAACTGACACCCGCCGGGATCAGCGTGATGGCGTTATCGCTCAGGCTCTCCAGCGTACCCGGCAGCAGAGTGTCCGGCACCGTGTCACCCGCCAGCAGATTAAGGGCGTTTTTGTCCTGCATTACCTGCGTTTGATAGCTCGCCACGCTGGCTCGCGCCTGCTGGTAAACCGCCATCGCCTCGCTGACGTCCGTTGCTGCCGCCACGCCGACCTGCTGCTGACGCTTCACTATCCTGAGCGAGCTGGCGGCGCTCTCCATTGTCGATTTTGCCAGCGCCAGGTTGCTGTTATCGGCCGCCAGGGTCACCCAGGCGGTGGTCAGTTCGCTGACCATCGTCAGGCGCGTGTTCTGCGCGGTAAATTCACTGGCAAGCCAGGTTTCACGTGCTGCACGCGACAGGCTCTGGTTGCGGCCAAACAGATCCAGCTCGAAGCTGGAGACCGTGCCGTTGGCCTCATCGCTGGTCGCGACACCGCTTGCCAGCGTGCGGCTGCGGGTGTGGCTCAGCTCCGCGTCCACCGTCGGGAACAGGGACGATCGCGTTTCGCCGTACTGGGCGCGCGCGGCGTCAATATCGGCAATCGCTTTTTGCAGGTCGCGGTTGCTGTTGAGCGCCATCGTCACTACGCCTTTCAGGCGCGCATCGTTCATCACCTGTTGCCACTGGCTCACCACGGCGGTGGCTTCGCCGTGCGCACCCGGCAACGTCGCCGGAACGGGCGCAGCCGGGCGCTGATACGTGGGATCTAAAGAGACGCAGCCCGCGCTCATCAGCGCTAACACGAAAACAGATAAACGAAACATTATGACCTCCGGTTGCTGTGTTTACCGGAGAACAGACGTTTCACCAGTACAAAGAATAACGGAACGAAGAAGATCGCCAGCAGCGTGGCGGCCAGCGTCCCACCAATAATGCCGGTACCGATCGCCACCCGGCTGTTGGCCCCTGCACCGGTGGCAATCGCCAGCGGCGTCACGCCTGCAATAAACGCCAGCGAGGTCATGATGATGGGGCGCAGACGCGTCTGGGCAGCACGCAGCGCCGCACGTGTCAGGGAGTAGCCTTCGGCGACTTTCGCCTCGGCAAATTCAACAATCAGAATGGCGTTCTTCGACGACAGGCCGATGGTGGTCAGCAGTGCCACCTGGAAGTAGACATCATTGTTCAGGCCGCGCAGGGAGGCGGCAATCGCCGCGCCCAGCACCCCAAGCGGGATCACCAGGATGACGGAAATCGGTACCGACCAGCTCTCGTACAGCGCCGCCAGACACAGGAACACCACCAGGATCGAGAGGGCATACAGGCTCATGGCCTGGCCGCTCGCCAGTTTTTCCTGTAAGGACAACCCGCTCCACGCCCAGGTGCTGCCGGACGGCAAATTATTCGCCAGCTGCTCCATTTTGCTCATCGCCGTACCGGAACTGGCGCCACTGGCGTTCTCGCCCTGAATTTCATACGCCGCCGAGCCGTTGTAGCGCACCAGGCTTTCCGGGCCATACTCCCAGCGGGTGGTGGCAAAGGCGGAGAACGGGGTCATGGTGCTGTCGCTACCGCGTACATACCATTTGTTGAGATCGGACGGCACGGCGCGATAGTCGCTGTCGCCCTGGATATAGACCTTCTTCACGCGGCCGCGATCGATAAAATCATTCACGTAGGTGCCGCCCCATGCGCTGGAGAGGGTGTCGGTGACGTCGCTCAGGGAGAGCCCCAGCGACACGGCTTTATTGTTGTCGATATCCACCTGAAGCTGCGGCATCTGCGGCAGATCGTTGGCGCGCACCGCGTGCAGGGAGGCATCCTGATTCGCCTCGCCAATCAGCTGGTTACGCAGCTTGAGCAGCGTGTCGCGGTCGGTGCCGCCGCTCGCCATCAGCTCAAAGGTAAAGCCATTGCTCTGGCCCAGGCCGTCCACCGCCGGTGGCGTCATGGCAAAGATGGTCGCATCGCGGATGGTGCTCAGCTCCTGCGTGGCGCGCAGGGCAATGGCCTGAGCGGTGTTTTCATCCCCCTTACGTTCGGACCAGTTTTTCAGGGAGACAAACGCCATCCCGGCGTTCTGGCCGCTGCCGCTAAAGCTGAAGCCCTCAATGGTGAAGATAACGTTGGTGTTGGCTTTCTCTTTGGTGAGGAACCATTCGCGCACCTGGCGGCTGACTTCGGCGGTACGTGTCGATGTTGCGCCGGCGGGCAGGGTGTACTGCACCATGATTTCGCCCTGGTCTTCCGTCGGCAGGAAGCTGCCCGGCAGTTTCAGCATCGCGAACCCCATCGCGCCGCAGAGCAGGGCGTAGATGACCAGCATGCCGCCGGAACGGCGCAGGGCGCGCAGCACCTTGTTCTGATAGCCATGCTCGGTCTTGCTGTAGAAACGGTTAAACGCGCCGAAAAAGCCCTTCTTATGTGGGGCGGTGTGGCTCAGAATCGAGCCGCACAGCGCAGGCGTCAGGGTTAATGCCACCACCACGGAAAGGAGCATCGCCGAGATAATGGTGACCGAGAACTGACGGTAAATCACCCCGGTGGAGCCGCCAAAGAAGGCCATCGGCAGGAACACCGCAGAGAGCACCAGCGCAATCGCTACCAGCGCACCGGAAATTTCGCCCATCGATTTTTCCGTGGCTTCCCGGGCGGGCAGCCCTTCGTCACGCATAATACGTTCGACGTTTTCCACCACCACGATGGCATCATCCACCAGCAGCCCTATCGCCAGCACCATCGCAAACAGGGTCAGGGTGTTGATGGAGTAGCCGAACAGCGCCAGTACGCCAAAGGTGCCCAGCAGAACCACCGGAACGGCCAGCGCCGGGATCAGCGTGGCGCGGATGTTTTGCAGGAACAGGTACATCACCACGACCACGAGGATAATGGCTTCGAACAGAGTCTGAATGACATCCTCAACGGAGATTTTGATGAACTCGGTGCTGTCTTTCGGGTAGGCCACGTCGTAGCCTTCCGGCATCGACTTTTTGAACTCGGCGATTTTCTCTTTCACCGCCGTGGCGGTATTGAGCGCGTTAGCGCCCGGTGAAAGCATCACCGCCATCCCCGCGGCCGGGTGGCCGTTCAGCTTCGCGGTGGAGGTGTAATCTTCGCTGCCCATCTCCACGCGTGCAACATCGCTGATGTATACCACCGCGCCGTTAGACTGGCTCTTAACGATGATATTTTTAAACTGATCCACCGTCTGCAGACGCGACTGGGCGCGCACGGTCGCGGTCAGCTGCTGGGCGTTCGACGAGGGCAGCGCGCCGATTTTACCGGCGGAAACCTGCACGTTCTGCGCTTCAATCGCGCTCTGTACATCTGAAGGCATCAGCGAGTAGGACGCCAGCTTCGCCGGGTCGAGCCAGATACGCATCGCGTATTCCGCGCCAAACACCTGCAGACTCCCGACGCCATCTACGCGCGCCAGCGGATCCTGCATATTACTGACCAGCCAGTCGGCGATATCCGAGCTGCTGGCGGTGTCGGTTTTGTCGTACACCCCCATGATCAGCAGGAAGTTGCTCTGCGATTTCTCGACGGTGATCCCGGACTGCTGTACTTCAGTCGGCAGGCGTGATTCCGCCTGCTGGACTTTGTTCTGCACCTGGACCTGCGCGGTGTCCGGGTCGGTCCCCTGTTCAAAGGTGACGGTAATGCTCACCGAGCCGTCCGAACTGCTGGTGGAGGTGAAGTAGAGCAGGTTATCCAGCCCGGTGAGCTGCTGCTCGATCACCTGCGTCACGCTGTTTTCCAGCGTCTGCGCGGAGGCACCGGTGTAGGTGGCGGAGATCTTGATCGACGGCGGGGCGACGTCCGGGTACTGCGCAACCGGCAGCGTGCGGATCGCCAGTATCCCGGCGAGCATGATGAGGATGGCGATCACCCAGGCAAAGACCGGGCGACGCACGAAGAAACGGGAAAACATCAGGCATTTCCTCCGTTGGATTTCATCTCTTCGGCCTTCACCTGTTGGCCGGCGGTGACTTTGTCAGTGCCTTCCACAATCAGCCTGTCACCCGCCTTCAGACCGCTCAGCACCAGCCATTTATCGCCGTAGGTGTCACCCGTTTCCAGCTGACGTAGCTCCACCTTGTTGCTGGCGTTCACCACCAGCGCGGTGGCTTTGCCTTTGGCATCGCGGGTAATGCCCTGCTGAGGGGCCAGGATCGCGTCATTCATGATGCCCTCGTCCACGCTGGCGCGGACAAACATTCCCGGCAAAAGCTGATGCTGTGGGTTCGGGAAGACGGCGCGCAGGGTGACCGAGCCGGTCGATTCATCCACCGCCACTTCGGTCAGCGCCAGACGACCCTTTTCGCTGTAGGTGCTGCCGTCTTCTAGCTGCAACGTGACGCTCAGCGTATCGCTGTTCGAGGCGAGGGTTTGTTTGCGTAATCGCAGCAGATCGGCACTCGAACGCGTTAAGTCGACATACATGGTGTCCAGCCCGCGAATGGTGGCCAGCGCGGTGTCCTGCTGAGCGGTCACCAGCGCGCCGGGCGTGACGGAGGAGATGCCGATGCGTCCGGCAATCGGCGCGGTGACTGTAGTCCAGTTGAGGTTAATGCGCGCGCTCTCCTGCGCGGCTTTCTTTGACTCGACGCTGGCCTTGTCCTGCGCGCAGGTGGATTTCGCGTCTTCTGCGTCCTGGCGCGACACGCCGTCGTCTTTCACCAGCTGCGCATAGCGCCGGGCTTTCTGGCAGTCGGCCTGCACCAGCGCTTGCGCCTGTTTCAGCGCCGCGGCGGCTTCATCAAACGCGGCGCGGTAGCTGGAGGGATCGATCTGATACAGCGCTTGTCCGGCTTTCACGGTATCGCCCTCGGTGAACAGCCGCTTCTGAATAATGCCGCCCACCTGTGGGCGAACCTCGGCGCTCATTGCGGCGGTGGTACGCCCGGTCAGTTCACTGACGACGGACACCGGCTGGCTCATGAGTGTGACAATCCCCACTTCCGGAAGAGGACGTTGGGGAGCAGATGTTTGCGCATTATCACACCCTGTCAGGAGGAGTAATGCGGCGATGGAGGTTGTTATCTTTTTCATCATCTTTTTCCAGGGTGAACGATGCCCGCCCTGTTAATGGCTTAACAAGGAGGAGGGCGTTTTAAAGGCACAGCGATACCGTATCTCTGGCAGAACCAGAAATGGTAAACCGGGAAATTACCTGTTCCCGTTAATTATTCACATGCGATTACTTCGCAGTGAAAAGCATATTTAAAATATTCTGATAAATCGGCTCTAATTGTTCTGACGGCATGTTTAAAGGCGTAAGCCGACGGTAAATTGTGCCTTCGATCATCACGGCGGTAATCTCCACGCAGCAGCGAATATGTTCATCACTTAAATGAGGAAACTGCTTTTTCAGGTGCGCACAGGCGTTGCTAAACATACGGGCCTCGGCTGCGGTTAACATGGCGGCCACCTGCGGATTACGCGTCGCCTCGGCGGACATTTCGAGCATCAGCGCATCGTCGTCTTCGTTTATCGTCTGACGCCAGGCGAGCGCCTGCGGCATGCCTTCCACCACCGTTTTGTCCTGCATTCCCTCGATACGGGAATCGATAATACGGCGGATCATCTCTTCAATAATCGCATCTTTGTTACTGAAATAACGGTAAATTTGCCCGACGCTGAGTTTCGCCTCGCTGGCGATTTGCGACATACTGGCCGCATGAAATCCGCTGGCGCGAAAGCAGCGGCGCGCGGCGGTGATGATCTCGTCCTGACGTTGTTTCTGCCGTTCTTCCAGTTTTGTGCTCATCGTCGATTACCGGATAAAAGTGAGAATGATCGTTCTCATTATACGTTTTGGGTGCGTATTGGAAAGGCTTTTTTTATTTACATATTGAATGAATATTTCAGGATTTAAAAAATGGAGGAAATAAGGAGTTTTTATGAAGGTTAACCTGTGAGATATTCAGATTGCGTGGAAAATAAGGAGAAAAATATGCACCTGAGCATAACAGAAAAAGTCACACCCGAAGAAAAAGAAGAGTTATTTGTGGGATTAAGAGCTTACAACGCCCAGTTTTTAGATATGACGAACTTCAGCGGCGATATTGGCGTTTACATGCGAGACGAAAAGGGTGTCATGCTGGGTGGATTAATCGGCGTGCGAAAAGGTGAATGGCTGAATATTGATTATCTCTGGGTGAGCGATACCGTACGGGGAACCGGCGTGGGCAGCCAGCTTATCAAAACGGCGGAAGAAGAAGCCAGACGTAAAGGCTGTACACATGCCCTGGTCGACACGGCCAGCTTCCAGGCGCGTCCGTTTTATGAAAAACAGGGGTACCAGCTGCAGATGTCTTTGCAGGATTACCCGTACCCAGGCATGCAGCGTCATTATCTGACGAAAGCGCTTTAGGCCCGGTTCTGCATTAGTCATTCCGCTATTTATTGCGAGTCGCTTTCTGAAATTGACGCGTCTCGCTTGCCTCCCTTGAGGGCGATGGCACATGCTTCGGCCTGGTCATTCAACCAGGGAGATAGCAATGAAACGTACAGCAAAACTCTTCAAAAAGGGGCGACGTCAGGCAGTGATGTTGCCTGCTGACTTCATGTTTGATACGGAGAGTGTTTACATCCGACGAGATGAGGAAGGGAACGTCATCTTGACTGCGAGATCGGAAAAGGAGCGTCACAGAGATAATTTTTTACGTTTATTGAAGCAGACTGATGTTCCGGATTCTTTCCTGAGTAAAGAGGAACGCAATCAGAGCTATACAACAAGAGATCCATTTGAAGGGTTCTAGAATATGCTGCATATGTTGGATACAAACATAGTAAGCCACCTCGTCAGGCAACATCCCGGGGTGATAAAGCACTATTCTCGCACCCCAATAGAAAAAATGTGTATTTCAAGCGTGACGGAGGCTGAACTGCTTTATGGAATAGCCAAAAAGCAAAGTGACAGATTACAAAAAACAATACTTGAGTTCCTTAAAACCATCACTATTTGCGACTGGGACAGTGAAGCCGCAGCAACGTACGGTGAACTCCGCGCAGAAATGGAGAAGAGAGGGAGAGTGATGGGCGATCTCGATCAACTGATCGCTGCGCATGCTCTTAGTCGGGGTACAACAATAGTGACCAACGATCATGCATTCAGAATGGTGCAGGCGCTTGCCGTTGAGGACTGGACAACAGCGTCGTGATCGCCGATGCCTGGTGGCGCAGCGTCACCCGGCAATAGACCGCATATAACCTATCCTTCTTATTGATTCCTTTTCGGTTTTTATTTCACCGCCTCGTTGTCGATATAGTCACTGAAACGTTCATCAAAAGGATAGGTCTTGTGAAACTTCGATTGGGTGCTCTGGTTCTCGCGGGTCTGCTGCTGGCAGGATGCGATCAAAGTGGCAGCGATGCCAAACACATTAAAGTCGGCGTAATCAACGGCGCGGAGCAGGATGTGGCTGAAGTCGCCAAAAAAGTGGCAAAAGAGAAATACGGTCTGGATGTGGAGCTGGTCGGGTTTAGCGGTTCGCTGCTGCCCAACGATGCCACCAACCAGGGAGAACTGGATGCTAACGTCTTCCAGCATCGTCCGTTCCTTGCAGAAGATAACAAGGCGCATAACTACAAACTGGTTGCCGTAGCGAATACCTTCGTCTTCCCGATGGCCGGTTATTCCCGCAAAATCAAATCCGTGTCTGACCTGAAAGACGGGGCGACCATTGCCATCCCTAATGACCCCACCAACCTCGGTCGCGCGCTGCTCCTGCTGCAAAAAGAGAAGCTGATTACCCTGAAACCGGACGTGGGCCTGCTGCCAACCGCGCTGGATATCACCGCTAACCCGAAAAAACTGAACATTATGGAGCTGGAAGGGGCGCAACTGCCGCGCGTGCTGGATGACCCGAAAGTGGATGTTGCCATCATCAGCACCACCTATATCCAGCAAACCGGGCTTTCCCCGGTGCATGACAGCGTCTTTATCGAAGATAAAAACTCGCCGTACGTGAACATCGTGGTGACGCGCGAAGACAATAAAGACGCAGAGAACGTAAAGGAATTTATCCAGTCCTATCAGTCACCGGAGGTAGCGAAGGCGGCGGAGACCATTTTTAACGGCGGAGCGGTGCCGGGCTGGTAATGCCCACGGAATTTACACCGTCACGCTGGCATCTATCCGGCTTTCCGGCCAGAGGAAACCCTGGCCAAACCGTGCTCCTGAGGCGCAGGCTCGCTGTAAGTCCTGCGCGGTTTCAATGCCTTCGACGACAACAGCCCGGGCAATCTTCTCTCTGACGAAGTGAACCAGTGTGTCAAAGCGGGCGGGAGAGCTCAGCTCTGAGCGGTCCAGCTTGATGCCATCTACCGGCAGAGCAAGACGCGCATAGTCGTCTGCCAGTTCCTGAGTCAGATCATCCAGCCAGATTTTCCAGCCCGCCGCCTTAAGCTGAAGCAGGGCGTGATGGATGCCGCGTTGCTCTGCGGCACTCATGCGGGTCACGGTTAACGGATCCTGAATTTCTATCGTTAAGCGCTGCTGGTGACGTAGCGCAAGCAACAGGTCGATGGCTTTAGCATCAAGCAGCTGGTCTGCCGGGAGATTAAGCCAGTACTGACCTTTGTCCGGCATCTGCAGCAGCGTATTGGCCTGCCAGAAAAAAATTTGCAGCGCGCTGCGGGTGGGCAGTGAAGCGAAGAGTGCGTCAAGATTCACGTTGTGGATCTCCACCAGAACCTCATGCGCCACCGCCTGGCCGGAATGCAAATCGACTAAAGGCTGAAACCGCAATCCGGTGATGGCATGCAGCAGGGGAGAGGGAAGCACGGTGTACATGACAAGACCTGCAGAAAAAAAGGTTCCCGCGGACACGGGAACAAAGGCAAACGACACACGGTCGGGAAGTTAATTCAGGATCCAGCGAATGCTCTGATAGAACGAGGGGCCCCGCACGGCCTTCAGCTTATTCATGGCATTGTTTTTGTAGAAATAAACCAGCCTGACGTTGCAGCCGAGCTGACGGGCAATTTGCTTGGTTTTCAGGTTACATGAGTAGCCCCGTAGCACACTCGCTTCCTCGTTGGAGAGCCTTGCAGGGCGCTGCCGCGTCGTAATGCTCACGTTGTAATGGTTTAACGCTTTTGGCGTCTGGCTCATCAGGATTTGCCACATCGCCTTGATATCCCCCAGCGACACGCGCTTATTGATGACCCCATCCACATGCTTAAATTTCAGAAAACCGACGGATAACGAATAGATATAGATCCTCGCCGCTGGCTGTTTTTCTTTAATGCGCAGAATATCTTCATTGGGCGTAATCATAAAACTGCCGATATTCAGTGGATCATAAATGACGATGTCCCAGGTTCGTTCGCTGAGGAGAAAATCTTCAATATTGCTGAACCCATGGAAAATAACATCCCGATGTGCGTCAGGTTCACGGTTGCCAAGATATTGCAGGCCAATCATTGTGAACTCACAACTATCAATAACGGCCACATGTATTGTTTCTTTCATGGTCATTCTCCTTTAGTTGGGCACCCGGTCCGTGTAAGAGAAACAGTAATTTGAATCGTGCGGTCACCCATGCCTTTGTCGCGAGACATGGCATAAAATGTATGCCATGAGAATGTATTGCGTAAAGCCAATCCCTTTTATTATCGAAAGATAAAATTCAAAAAATATTTTAAGGTGAGATCTAATATTTTTAATCTTCTTATAATATTAGAGATAGATTTTTATCCTGAGAAATGGCGTTTGTTAAGGTTTGATATGGATAACGCACTCTTTTTATGGGGTTTTTAGGCGGGGTTTTAGCACGTTTTGGGTGTTGATTCGCCACTTGTGTTGCTTCGCCAGGAATTTTAGCCTCCCGGGCGTTAAAATCCTGGTGGGAATAAGTTGTGAGCATGGGCTTATTACACTACTATCAGTCTCCTTTTATCGTGTTAATAATGAAATAATATGATTTTTTCTGAATTCACTCTCAGGATTATTGTGTTTTATCGGGTCAATATTCTGCAGGAGATGATAAGCGATGCGCTGCGTAAATTACTGCCTGAATATTCTCTGCAAATATCAATAGTGGAATCAACAGAACAGCTCTTTGATGCCATTAGCGACGGTCAGGTCGATATTGTTATGGCCGAGTTCAGTTATCTGTTTAACCATAAATCGTGGAGCGTACAGACCAGTAACCGGCTCAATATGTTATGTCATACGCACCACGTTAAGCGTGTGCTTTTTGTGCCTGAATTACAGTACGGATTATTAAAAAGGGTGCTGGAGATGAAATACGAGCTGACCCTTTCCCTGCAGGACGAGCCCGGCGAGCTGAAAAGAGAATTACAGGCGCTGCTCAGAGCAGAAGAGGCCAGGCCGCGTGTCTCATCGTATCTGAAGGGAATGATGCGCGCTGGCGCGCGCTCGCGTTCGGTGCTTTCCGCCCGGGAGTGGGAGGTGCTGCATCTTCTGGTGGAAGGCTACACCGTGACCGAAATTGCCCAGCTGCGAAGCCGCTCGGCCAGTACCATCGCCACCCAAAAGCACAATGCGATGAAAAAACTCAACCTCACCAACCACAGCGAACTCATTAAATACCTGCAGATGGCGGGCCGGATCGGGAGTTAAGCGTCGATTCGCCGGAACGACAGCGTCCCGGCAGATGCGCATCAGGGGTAGATAATATTCAGCGTCGCCGTCGTATTGAGTTTGCCCTGACTGACCTTCGCCGGTGCCCAGACATAATAGGACGCCGCCATGGGCAGGGTGAACGTCTTGCTCAGTGCCCCGCCCGCCGCCACGTTGAACAGCAGCGTGGCATTTCCGCGGCTGGTGGTAGAGGTCGAGAAGACGACCGGCTGTTGCGGGTTATTCCGCTGAATCAGCCGCAGTCCCACGCCCTGTGCGGCACCGCTGCTGGTATCGACCAGTACGGAACTGTCGGTCGACAGCAGTTGCGTGCTGGAGAGGAACATCTCAATCGCCCGGTCAGACGTCCCGTTTGTCCCCAGATTCTGACAGCTCATATTGAGCGTAAAGGGCGTCAGCCCTGGCTGGGCAGAGGCACTCAACTGTGGGATACCCAGCGTAGGTAAATGAACCGTCAGCCCCGCGTTGTCGAAAGAGCAAGTGGTCAGCTTCGGTGCATATTTGATGGTCATCGGCTGGCCAAACATATCCCGGTTATCGTATGGCCACTTAAAGCCGTTAAACAGCCACTGCACGATTTTCACCAACTGATTGATCGGCCAGGTAATGATCTCCCAGAACGACATGCCGCTCATATCGCTGACGAACAAGACATCGCTCATGGTCGCCGTGTCCCCCGAGAGGGTCGTACCACTCTGATCAACCAGCGTAAAGCGCACGGTAAACGGCGTGTTCAGTTCAGAAGCCGTATGGTTACCGCTCGCGCTCAGCGTCTTGTTGGGATGCGTGCTGGTGATCTCCGCCCGCACCCTGTATTTGTCATTGCTGAAGCCCAGAATGGTGGCGTACTTACTGTCGGTCGAGAGGATCGGCGTGTAAGAAAACTCGCTGTTGCCGGTTGAGCAGTTAAACGAGCCGCTGTACTGGGTGCTGAAGCTCCCGGTCCAGGTCGGCGTGGCGGGCGTCAGCTTATCCGACAGATCGACGCTGATCGGCGGGCCATAGGAAATACTGCCCCCGGAACAGGTGGCATAGCTTGCCCCGCTGACGCAGGCGAGAAACAGAAAGGTCAGTAACCGTATCATGTTGATGTTCCGTTAGTAATGGCAAACAGAGGACGGGCTTTCCAGTCCCCACGCCGGTGCGGCGATAGTGCAATTTCCGCCACGCAAATGAACGCTAAGCTCACGTGGTGGTTGTTCCGCGCGAATGTAGAGCACGCTGGCCTGGCCGACATAACCCACCGACTCGCCGCGCTCGTTCAGCACTTCGGTACCAAACGGCAACGGTGCCCCGTCCGGGCGGGTGGCGCGCAGCATCCAGGACTGGCGCTGGTCGGTATCGAAGCGGATATAGTTCACCGCGCCATCGTAAGGGGCGACGTTAGCGATGTTGCCCAGCACTTCTGCCCCGCGGCTGTTCGCCGTTTCGGACAGGGTGATGGCATTTTTACGGTACGGCGTGGCGTAAGGCACCAGCGCCACGCCATCACGGTTGGTCACGATACTTTCGTCGCCGTTAACCATCAGCCCTTCCGCCTGCGGCGCATCGACAATGGTCATGGTGGAGCCGGTTTCGTTGGAGGCAAGCAGATGCCACGGCACGGCCACCAGGCTGCCGCGCCCGTTCAGCCCCATCTGGCGGTAGTCGGAGGATTCACTGTAGGAGCCGCCAAGCGTTGCGAAGTTTGCCCGGTATGCGGTGTTCACGCTGGCGGTGTTGTTCCCGCCCCGCGCATTGCTGCCGGAGAACGTATAGCTCAGGCGGTTCGACGCCAGCGCGTTGCCGCTCATGCTGATATTGCTCTGTTCATAATGCGAGTCGCTGGCCGTCAGGCTGGAGGTGACCCACGCGTTGTTATCAAACAGCGAGAAGGGCAGGCTGAGGGAGAGGTAAAAACGCGTCTCTTCTTCACGCTCGCTGTTGCGCACCCGGCTGGCGGAGACGGTATAGCTGGCCCGGCCGATGGCGTTGGAGTAGCCGGCCTGATATTCGCGCGAGGTTTGGCGGGAATTCCAGTAGTCGCGCTGTGTACCCGAGATAAACACCGTGCCCCAGTTGTCGGGCAGACGCTGGTTCAGGTTAAGCGTGAAGGTGTTTTTAGGCTGTGCGGCGCGCAGGGCATCCCAGGTGCTCATCGTCATCTCCGGGGCGACCCCGAAGCGATCTTCATACTCGTCATACTGTGCTTTCAGGCGTTGATACCCTTCCCGGGAGTAAAGCGCGTCGCTAAAGCTGTAATACCCTTTCGTGGAGTAGCGGTAGGCCGCCAGCGTGAAGTTGGTGGCTGTGGTATCTATAAATTTACTGTACGACACGCGAAAGCTTTGGCCGCTGTCGGTTCTGTCCTGCAGCGTGGTTTTGGCGTGGGTGACATCCACGGATACCGCGCCAAAGGGCAAATTCCAGCCGGTGCCGATAAGCCCCGCCTGATAATTATCGCTCACGATCGTGCCCGTATAGCCGGTCATCAGGTTATTAAAGCCATAGCGCAGCGTGGCCTGCAGGAACGCCGGGTCCGCCTCAAGGGTGTTTTGATGAACCTTTCCCGCCACCACGCTGTACTCGCTCACACCCTCTTTGAGCATGCCGGGCACGGCAGAGAAAGGCACCGTGAATGATTGCTGGGAACCGTCCGCTTCGCGCACGACCACCAGCAGGTCGCCCGCTGAACCGGTCGGCTGAATGCTGTCGAGGGTGAACTGGCCCGGCGGAACGTTCTCCTGATAGATGACGTTACCGTTCTGCATTACCTTCACCAGGGCGTTAGTGCGCGCCACGCCATGTACCACCGGTGAAAAGCCCTGCTGCGAGTTAGGGCGCATTTTCATATCGGACGCCAGCGACACGCCGCGCACACGAAGGGAATCAAACAGATCGCCGGGAATATAAAAGTCGCCCAGCGTCAGGTTGGATTTCAGCGCCGCCAGCGGGCGGCGCAGGTAGCGGGTGTTATTCTGCCAGCTGCTGTCACCGCTGGCGGATTTGCGCCAGGTACTGCTGTCGCGAAACTGCCAGCCGAGCAGGTTGGCCCCGGAATCCAGCCCGGCGTAAAAATCATCGTTGGTCTCTTTGGCGGAGCCTTTCGTTCGCGTGTTGTACCAGGTGGTGTTCCAGGAGAGCATCAGCGCCGGGATCCCTTCGTCCCAGAACTGAGGGGCAACATAGCCCTCTTCGGTACGTAAGACGGCCGCCTGTGGCACGGTGAGTGCCAGACTCAGCGTGCTGGTGTCCGTTTTTACCTCGCCGCCCTGAACCAGATCGTGCAGCTGCACCTGGCCGCCAGTAATGGCGGGGGCCGGAATCGCTTTGGTGTTGATCCCCAGCATAAGCGCGTCTTTCCAGGCAAGGCGAACGTCATCCTGTTGCTCGCCGTAGGTCACCGTATAGCGCCCCTTCCAGTCTCCGTTGACGTAAATATCCATCTCCTGGGGACCGGCTGGCATGGCGTTGTTTTCGTAAAAGCGTGACAGATCGGACTCACCGGATGCGCCAGCAAGCAGGGAGGTATCAAACGTTACCGCACCTGATTTATGCGAAAGCAGAAGCGAGCAGACAGCCAGCATGCAGAGCCTGTTTTGTTTCATTTTCATGGTGAGTCTTTCCGATCACTGGCTGGTGAGCGTGCGGGTTTTATACGCACCCAAATCATCCACATACATCAGCTGGTAGGTTTGGCCGTGTTTCACCGCGTTTTTTGTTGCGACGGTGAGTTGACCAAATGGCGCGACCATCGGTGATTCCTGCAGTAATTTGGTTTTGCCCTGGGAAATATTGGCAACCGTAATATGGAAAGGGCTGTCATTAACGATGCGGAACTGTTTACCGCTGGCAATCAGCGTCAGTTTCCCCGTTGCGTTATCCAGCGTGCCGGTTAACGAGGCCGGGCGATAAAACATTTTGATGCGTGATTTAATCGCCAGCTGAACGGTATTCTGGTTTTGTATATTTTCCGGCTTTGGCGGAATGTCGAGCACGTTCAGGAAAAAGACCGATTCGCGATCGCCCGGTAAATTCGCAGGCAACTTTTTTATCCGCAATTGCTGACCATTATGTTCGCTGACCTTCACCACCGGTGGCGATAACAAAAAAGGAACGTTTGCCGTTTCCGGGGTGGAGTTAATATCGCCGTCATCAATCCAGGATTGCACCAGCGCAGGTGCATCACCCGTATTGATTAACTGAACAATGACCTCTTTGTTATTCTCAGGATAAAGAACACGCGTGCCATTAATCACAATATTGGCCCATGCGTTGCCCGCGCTGAGCAGCAGAGATGCCAGCATAATAATCTTACGCATATTGGTAACCTTAAATACAGGCTTCGCCGGGACGAAGCCTGATTAACTGAAATTACAGGTAGGAAATGGTGTAGGTCACGTTAGAGCTCAACGCACCGACCGTTGCAGCAGCAGCGTTGGTTTTATAGTAATAAACGTCCAGCGTCAGCGTTTCTGAATCTGGCGCCGCTGAGGTACCCATAATGCTGGTGGTGTAAGCCTGGTTCAGCGTAACCGGTGTAGATTTACCTGGTTCAACTAAGGCGAAACCGACATTACGCGCCACGCTGGCGTCGTTTTCATTAACGCTGTTATTCAGCAGGTATTTGCCGTCGGTAGAAATATTATCGGCGCTGGAGAAATACACTTTCAGCGGCGTACCGGTCGTACCTGCTGCTGGCGTACAGCCAGAGAAGGTTAACGAAATGGATTTTTTATTTTTTGTAATCAGGCCAACCGTTGTTCCGGCATCCTTAACCGAAATGGGGGAGAGGGCGACGGTCATATCCGCGCTTTTCCCGCCATTAATCGTACAGGTGGTATCGGTAATAGCACCGGTAAAGTTAATTACGCCACCCGCTGAGTTATCTGCGGCAATGGCGTGAGTAGAGGCAATGGCTGCGCCAAGCACAGATACGGTCATGATCGTTTTGAACATGATAAACTCCATAATATTTTGTTTTATCTAAGAAAGAATGTTTCCCGGCTGCGCAACACACTGTGACAGGCTTACGCGCATCGCGACCTGAGTACGAGCCTTGACGATATTATGTTGCATCAAAAAGATACATAACAAAACATTATTCCGTTAATATTAAAATAATGAGATTATAATCTTGCTATAACGTTCTTTTAAGGATCATAACCTAAATGCCTTCATTCGAAGGTCTTAATTAATGAATTAATAATTGTTAATTTATGAAGTTTTCTATGCGGCGTGCTCAAATAATATTTGATGACTTGACCACACCCTCTTTAGACCTATTATTGCGAGGGAAATACAGTCGTTTATAACAGTGGTGTAACAATCATATGAAGTATCTTATTGATCTCGCAATGCTTTATGAAGTGGACTCCGGTGTGATCATGATAAATGGAGAAGAGGAATCTTCCATTAAGTTATCAAATCAGGCGGCACGTTTGTTATATGAACTCATCATTAATAATGGTAAAACCCTCGACAGGGACGACCTGATTAAGAAAGTCTGGGAAGACCGGGGTTTTTCCGGCTCCTCGGTCAGTCTTAATGTTGCCATAAGTGAAATTAGAAAAGCTTTTCGGAGTTTAGGACGTGACCCGCTACTGATTAAGACCATTCGTGGAAAAGGTTTTAGCCTGGCCGCGCATATTGAACATCATACCGTCAGGCCGCCCGTGGCCGCTCCGGAAAAAATGATGACGGAAACCGTCGATATTGTGACGCAGCAGCGAGACCCGCCTGAAGGTTTGCGTCGTCGGGACAGCGGCTTTACCACCCTGTTCGTGATGGCGCTGGTGGCAATAATGGGTATTGCCGCGCTGCTGTTCTATCAAAATATGCGCGTCGCCGATCGTCCGAAGGAGTCCGATATCTATCGGCTGGGCAAAATTGACCGCTGTACGGTTTATCTTATTGATAAGAACATGTATCAGCCGCTGCAGGTCTATCTTAACCGCGCTAAAGAGGCGATCGCCCGTCAACATATCGACTGCGAACATCAGGCTGCTGATGCCTATTATTCAAAATTTAAAAAGTCACAGCTGGAAAATGATTTTTTGGCCGTCTGTTATCTGCAGGATGGCGCCGATAGCTATAAAAATTGCATCTCTTACAGAAGCCTGACAGGGAGTTAAGATCATGTCGAAGAGACAGATGGGTATATTATTGGGCGTGGTACTGCTGCTTTCCGTTATCGTCATTGCCGTGCTTTACCCGAAAAGAACTCAGGAAGTGGGATTTGGCTGTCAGTCTGATACGGTTTCCAGGAAAAACTATTCCACGGGAGAGTCGACCGCCCTGTCGTTAACCACGCTGTTTCTGTTTAATGGCAGCGATATTGTCACGGTGATCCATAAAGGGGTATTCACCCGCGGCGACAAACGTTATTTGATTGACCGAAACTATGTCCTTAACGTTGAGAAAGTTGCTGGCAGTGATATTTACTATATTAAAGGAAAAAAACTGCAGAAATCTGATGATGACATTGCCCCGGATGGAATTGTCAATGAGCTGCTAATGGACAGTATCGACTTCTTTTATGTTACCCGGGTTAAAGGTCATGCCTGGCTAATTAAAGGGCTGGTATTACCAATAATGATGTGCGTGGCTGTACCCACATCCTGATATTCTACAGAATGACCAGAATAGATGTTTATCTATTCATCAAAGAGTCTCAATTTTATTCATTATGTAACAACAAGATGCAAAAGCAGGCGGATATTTTTCATCTTTTGCTTTAAAGGGAATGAAATTTTCTGTATTGCCTCGTTATTTTTCGGGTGACTATACTTCGCCCCGAAAAAGGGGCTCCCCTTTTTTAAACATCTGGATTCTTTTTTGAAGGACTAAATAAATGAATAAACTGAACGCTATCGTTCTGGGCTCACTGCTGTCTCTTTCTGCCCTGAGCGTTGCTCATGCAGCGGAAACTACTGCTTCTGCAACCTGGCAAGCTTCTGCAACGAAAGACAGCGATTCCGATCTGGTTGTCACCCCAACACGCGCACTGAATTTCGTTTATAGCGCAAACACGAAAGCCTTTAACACCGACACCGGTCTGTTTGATGTGGCTATTCGTGGCGATCACTCTTCTGCAACCAGCTTCAAACTGGAAGCTATCGTTGATGACTCTGACAACACCCTGTTCAGCGTTGGCGGCGAAGCAACCAAACTGAAAGTGGGCGCGCGCTTTGGCGGGACCGATCTGGGCTCCATCGGTGGCACAGTGGGTACGAAGTCAACGGCATGGACTACCCTGGTTGACTCTTCAAACAACACCGGCGTCTCTTCTGGCCTGTGGAACCTGACCACCAGCGCAGGCGCGACGGCAAACACCGAAGTGACCGGCCAGGACAAGTTTGTGTTCTACGTCGATTCTGCACAGGACAGCACCGGTGCGGCGAAAGAGTTCAAAGACCTGACCAACAGCCTGTGGGAAGGTACTGTCTCCGTTGCGTTCCGCGCAACCTGGGGCTAAGAGCTGACAGTTACAGGGGCGTAAGCCCCTGTTTAGGGAAATATCATGTTTAGCCTCAAACCCATCTTCTTCTCTTTATTATTTATTTCCTCCTCCGCGCTGGCGATTAATGTTGGCAAAGTCACCACCATTATTCCTGCCGATGCGGATTCCACCGCCAAGGAATTAAAAAACGAAGCGGACAGCGTGCGCATTATTTCCATCAGCGCCCAGCGTATCAGCAGCCCGATGGATGAAGGCGTGGTGATTAATCCAGAGCAAACCGACGAGCTGCTGCTGACGCCCACGCGCATGGTCATGCCCGCCGGAACCGGCAATATCGTCAAATTTTACTATCACGGTAAGGCCGACGATCGGGAGCGCTATTACCGCATTACCTTCATTGATGAAGGGGTCAGCGAAGATCTCGACAACGGCACGCAAAAGAATGGCAAAGGGATGACCCGCGCCGTGGTGAGCACCATTCTGGTGGTCCAGCCCCGGAAGAAGAACGTCGATTTCGTCTACGTGGCCGGGAAGATCACCAATAAGGGCAATACCGCGTTTCGCGTGAACGCGAGCGGAACTTGCCTGAAACCCAACCCGGAATCGCCGACCACGCCGTGCGTCAAAAACTTTTACCTGATGCCGGGCACTTCCCGCGCGATCGACGATATCAACGTAACGGACAGCCATTTTCATCTCGGAATTTGGGACCTGAAACAGTTCATTCCTGTTAAGTAAGGATGCATGGTGAAAAATAAATTAGTGTTGCCGGTGATGATGGCGTGCACATCCGGCCTCTTGCCCGCGTATGCGCATGCGGCCTCCAGCTCCGTGGTTATCGCTAATTACCGTTTTCCCGACTCGCTCTATGCCCTGCTGGAGCAGGGGATCAAAATCCCCGTTTATCTGGTCAATACCCGCCCGGGTGCAGCGCAACAGGCGAGCAGCACCGGTGACGTGAGCGAGTATGTCCGTATTGGCGACGTAACGATCTACGCAGAAGACCGGCAGCTCGGGCTGCGCGATGTCCAGGTCCAGGAGTCAGACAACGGTATTCGCCTGTCAAAAGAGATGCGGACGCTGCTGCAAAGCATCAACGGCAAGCAGTTTGACGACCATATGCGTATTCCGGTGAGCGCCGGGTCGGCGTTCGAGTTGGATCAGAAAAAAATGCGCCTGCTGCTGAACCTCTCCCAACGTGACTACGGGGTCAATATTCGTCCGCGTGAGGTGGATATCGATGCCCCTGAATCAGACGATCTGAGCGGCACGCTCTCCTATAACCTGGGGGCGTATCACACCGAGAGCGGCTACGGCGACAGCTGGTCATCCGGCTATCTCAACGCCAAAAGCTGGGTCTCGATGGGGGTCGATCACCTGCTGGTCGATGGCTCGGGCTACGTTAACGAGAACAGCAGCGACACCCAGATGAACGCGGTGATGTGGGAACGTGACTATCAGGGCATGCGCTACGCCGCCGGGATGTTGAACGGCTGGGCGATGCAGTCTCTCGCCAGCGTCAGCGGGATCTCCGGCGGAGAGGTATACGGCGTCTCCGTGGGGAACCAGGCCAACTCGCGTAAGCGGGACAATACCCTCTCCCTGACGCCGATCGTGGTCTATTTCCCGACCGCCGGAGAAGCCCGCATTCGTCGTGACGGCCAGCTTATTGGTATTCAGCGCTTTGACGTGGGTAACCACGAAATCGACACCAGCGCGCTGCCCTACGGGATTTACAGCGTGGAAGTCGAGGTGGTCAGCGGCAGCCGCACCGTGTCACGGAGCATGTACACCGTGAACAAACCTTTCACTAACAACGTGTCGGAATCGCTGCGCTGGCAGACGTGGGGCGGGATTTATAGCCGCGACAAATCCGTCGTCAACTATAAGAAGTACGCCAAACGGAAAAACGAGCAGGACAACAGCTACTACTACGATTACGACACCAAACATAAAGACACCATGTCGCTGGTCGGCGCCTCCTTCAGCAAGCGCAGCGGGATGGTCGACTGGAACGCCTCCGGCTATATGATGCGCGAACACGTGGTCAGTGAACTGTGGGCCTCCCTGAACCTGACCGGGTACTTCTCGGTGAATACCCAGACGATGGCCGCCTCTGACGGAACGTACCGCGCCAACTACGGGGCTAACGTCAGCCTGCCGTGGAATATCGGTTCGGTCTGGTACTCGCATGAGCAGCTCTCCAGCGGCAAGTTCCTTGATATCTATGAAAACAAAGGCAACACGTGGGGGGCATCGTTCAGCCTGCCGTCGTTTGGCCTGCCGTCCGCCGGCAACCTGAGCCTGATGCGACAGGAAGACGACGTATACCGCTATAAACGCTATCAGGTTGACTACTCCCAGGGGCTGTATGCCGGTCGTTATGGTACGGCGCGCCTGCGGGTGGGGATGTCGCGCAATAAATACGAAGGCTATTACGAAGAGAAAGACCGCTACGTGATGCTCGATTTCTCGATCCCGCTGGGTAACACCGTCTCGGTGGGCGTTTCCCATAACCGCGATACCGGCACGGCGCTTAACGTCAGCGCCAGCCGCCAGTTCGAAGGAGATTACCTGAAGTCGGTTACCGCCAACGTTTCACGAGCTTTCAGCAGCAACCAGGATCGCACCGTGAGCGGCGGGGGCAGCGTGAGCTTCGACACGCCGTGGAACAGCAACATTCTGAGCGTGCAGAGCGGCACCAGCAAAGGCTGGAACTCCACGCTGACCAGCGACGGCAGCGTGGGCTGGTCGAAAGAGGCGGTTGCGGCCGGTAAAGGCACCCACAGCGCAGGGGTGATCGTCAGTACCGGGCTTAAGTCCGACGAGTCGCTCACGCTGAAGCTCAACGGCCGCACGGAGCGCATCAAGGGCGATAAAACCTGGCTGTCGTTACCGGCCTATCAGGCCTATGACCTGGAGGTCATGAACAGTGAAACCGGCACCGAAAGCTATGACATTGGCGCAAATGCCCGTCGTCATATCACGGTTTACCCAGGGAACACGGTGGTGATGAAGCCGCAGGTGAAAAAAATCGTCACCCTGTTTGGCCGCCTTGTTGATGCCAACGGTAATCCGGTGAGCGCCACGCAAATCAAAAACCACGTGGGTCTGACCCGCACCGAAAACGACGGTCGCTTCGTGATTGACGTGGACAAGAACAATCCGGTGCTCAGCATTGCCACGCCGGACGACAGCGTCTGCGAGGTGCGTCTGGATATTGCGTCCAACCGTGGCGCGCTGTGGCTTGGGGACATCTCCTGCGATAAAGGCGATTTCGTCTGGCAGGAAGCAAAAGGAACACGGGAACGTGACGATGAAAAAGATATTCGCTCTTAATCTGCTGCTGATAAGCGCGGCGGCGCAGGCGCAGCAGATGCCCTATTTCGCGATCAACAACCCGGACAACAACGGGACGGGCAACACGGCGGCGCTGTTCAGTCTGAACAGCACCTCCACCGCGTTTTTACACGGCTCGCGGGAGTGGCCCACCCTGAGTGCGAAAACCAACAACGGGATTGCCACCTATATTCCGGACAACAGTTTTAACGGCCCGGCAGGCAGCCCGCTGACCATCAACTTCAGCGTCACTGGCTCCAGCGCCTCGCCGTTCTTTAAGGGCACCGCGTGTTCGTCAAGCTGTGGTACCACGGGCTATACCGCGACGACCAGCTATTCCGACACGTCCATGGTGGTGAAACCGCCGGTCATTGAGCCGGGCACCGCTTATGGCCGCTGGGTGCTGGGGGATCCGTTCTTTGATTATCTGCTCAATGCTGCACCTGGCAACGAGGTGACGATTACCTCCACGCCGCAGATCTCCTCTATCGGCAAGGTCACCACCACCAACACGCTGCATAAGGTCGGCACATTGACCATGACCAACTCGCGGGCGCTGGATCTGGGCATTGACCCGATCAGCGGCGAGGTGACCATTGTGGATGGTTCAACCGGGGCGACGTGTACTAAATACACCCGCAATACGGTGTCGGGTGTGCTTTGCGAACTGCTGGAATACACCTTTGTCGGGGAGGATATCACCGGCTACAACCCGGGGCTGGCGCTGACCTCGTCCCGCGTGAACGGCGTGCTGCAATCGCACATGAACGGGGGGACGGGGCTGGCGGCGGAAATCACCTTCGATGAGAGCAACTGGTACAGCATCTCCGGCGGCATCCTGAGCGACACGCGCGTGCTGGCGAATACCTTCCTCGCGGCGCCGCAAAAAAACGGCGGCAAGGCGTACCTGAAAATCTTCCTCCCGAAGGCGCTGATTTTGAGCGTGGCGCAGGCGGGGGATGGCAACAACATCGGCAATATCGTCAGCCTGTGCCTGACGCCGGGTAACAGCTCGCTGGCGGCGGATTTCTGCTTCCAGCCGGGGGGCGGGCTGGTGATTGACCCTATACAGCCAGGCCTTGCGATCGTGCCGGATAACCCGGATTACACGCTCGACCCTAACGGCCTGGGCGGTTCCGGGAAAGGCACGATTGGCGAGGGGCCGATAGAGATCCCCTACACCATTACCTACAGCGGCGCGCAAAAAGATGCCGCGATTGCGGTCACGGTGAAGGTCACCGGGCCGACGCAGAGTCTGAACGGCGTGGACTACTGTGCCTTTAGCGGTAACGGCTTCACGGTGCCTGTCCCCGGTAACGTGCTGCTGGGCAAAAGCCAAACGCTGAAGGCGCATAACTGCAAAGGCGAGGCGCTGTCCATTCCCGCACCCGCCACCCATGCGGAAGAGTGGGACAAGATAAGCTCAGGCGTGACGGACATGTGGCTGTGGAAAACCCCGCTGGTATTGCAGTTTGTGATGAATAACCCGGTATCGAAAACCACCTATGACGGTAATACATGGTTTGGTGAAGTGACGGCTCAGGGTCGAATTGATGTCAGTGCATCCTGGAATTAAACGTGTATGACTGGAAAATTCCTGGCTATTTTCGCAATAAATTGCTTCATTTCCGCAAGCGCAAATGCTTTAATTATTGAAAATCTAAATATTGATTTTCTACCTGAAAAAGAAGTTGTTTTTCAGCCAATAAAAAACGATACCAGCGTACGACAGAATTATACTGTTTCGCTTATTCAGGTTGATGTCCCAAAAGAACACGGGAAAGAGACTGAAATAAAAGATGGCGAGGTGATGTTCTCGCCAAAACAGTTAACTCTGGAGAGCGGCGAGCGGGCCGGGTTTAAGTTTTATTATACCGGCCCGCACGACAGCAAAGAACGCTATTATCGCGTTAAATTCACCGAGACGCCGCTTCAGGCGCGGGTTGTGATGAGCAAAGGCCAACGCATTCAGTCGGATGTGGTGGTTTCGCTTGAGGCTATTTTAATTGTCCGACCATGGACAAGGCATTTTGATTATACGTTTAGTAACGGGGTGGTGAGTAATACCGGGAATACCTGGTTTAAATATGTCTCTTCTCAGGGATGTAGCTCACAATATAATGACTCAAAATATCTTCCACCGGGTCAACGGCTGGAAATAGATAATTACGCGCAGCCCGCAAGGCGGATGATTATTTATGGAAATAAAATCATCCCGCTTACGCGCTGCCCGTAACAACCGCTTTCCTTCATAAAAGGAAATTATCCTTTGGCGCAAGCTGAAGATTTACAACTACAGGAGAATAAAATGAAAGCGATTTCATTCGTAGAAGCGAAAGATATTATCGGTGGTGCATTAAACCCATTCGCTGGCCTCGTTAAAGGTGCACAGCTGGGTTATGACACCGGTGCAAGCATCATGGGCATGGTAGGCGGCGTGGTTGGCGGAATTCTGGGTGGCGCAATGGGCTTCCTGGGTGCGCTGGTTGGCAGCTACAACTAATTCAACGAACAGGAAGACAATCATGCAAGTTATCGATTTCAAAAAAGCACAGGCCATCATCGGTGGCTGGGATCCGTTTGCTGCTGCCCTTCAGGGTGCGAGCGCAGGCTATAACGCAGGCAGCCAGATGTTAGGCGCGCTGGGCGGCACCATCGGTGGTGTGTTTGGCCTGGTGGGCGGCTTCATCGGCGGCTTCTTCAGCGCATAAGTTATCGACCTATGCTTATGGCCCGCTTTGCCGGGCCATTTTTTTATTTCAGCCACGGATAATTATGTTTTCGCTTTTTCAGTATAAAAAAAAGGGTAAGACACCCGTTATTCGCCAGCATGAATATACCGAATGTGGGCTGGCCTGCCTGGCGATGGTGCTGGGGCACTATGAACACCACGTCTCCGTCAGCCAGCTGCGCAGGGAGCTTACCGTCTCTGCCGACGCGGGCACTTCGATGGCGGAACTCATGACCCTCGCCAGCGATAAAAATATGACGGGCCGGGTGCTCAAGGGCGAAATCACTGAAATTGAAAGTGCCGAACTGCCGCTCATCGCCTTCTGGCGCGGCAATCATTTCGTGGTGATCGTGAAGGTTGACGGGCGCAGCGTAACGGTCCACGACCCGGCCAGCGGCGTGCGTCGCTACAGCCTCAAGGAGGCGCAAAAACTCTTTTCCGGCTACGTGCTGGAGCTGAAGCCGACGCCGCGCTTCGACAAAAAATCCCCTGACGAGACGCTCACGCTGGGGCGGCTGGCCAATAAATCCCCGAGCTTATTTCAGCGGCAGGTGCTGCTGTTTGTGCTCTCGATTTTTACCCTCATCACCATGCTGGCCAGCCCCACTTACGTGCAGCTGATCATGGATGAGGCCATCTCGCGCAACGACAACGATCTGGTGATCTTACTCACCGCCATTTTCGCTATCGTCTTTATTTTTGAAGTCATAGGTAAGTTCCTCAAGCAACTGCTTGAGATCCTGATGCGTAACATCGCCTATGACGACCTCAGCCAGTCGGTTCGCCGCTATATGCTGCGTACCCAGACCGGCTGGTTCCGCAGCCGTCCGCCGGGCATTGTGCTGGCGATTGAAAAATCGCTCCATGCCTGTGCGGAGTTCATCAGCAATGGCTATGTGCAGATCCTCTTTTCCAGCCTGATCGCCTTCACCAGCCTGCTGTTTATGCTGCTGTATAACGTGAAAATCGCCGTGCTGACGATGCTGCTGATGGGGGTGTTCTTCCTGATCCGCTTTTCGCTGATCGGCCCTTACCAGCGCGCGGTGGACGACTCCATCGAGCGCACTGCAAAATATGAATCGCTGCTGGTGGAGACGCAGAAGGGGATCATCACCCTGAAGGCCAACAACATGGAGCAGGCCCGGGACGCGGTGATGGACAAATCCCAGCGTGAGCACATCGCCGGGCTGATGCGCAAAGAGCGCCTGCTGGCCCGCTTTGATGTTGCCTCGCTGCTGGTGATCAACGCCGAGCAGCTGCTGGTGGTCTGCTTCGGCGCGTGGCTTATTCTGGAAGGGCAGATGAGTATCGGGATGCTCTATGCCTACATCAGCTACAAACGCTATTTCTCCGACGCGATGGTACAGGTGGCGCAAAAGCTACTGGACAAAAATGCGCTGAAAGGGCCGCTGGATCGCGTGGGCGACCTGCTGTTTGCCCCCTCTGAAGCCAGCCAGTTTGGCCGGAAGATTGTGACTTCACCCGTCAGTCTGGCCTTTGAGGATGTCTCTTTTGCTTATCCGGGACGTGAGGCGACCCTGCAGCACATCAACATGACGCTGAAGCAGGGCGAAGAGGCGGTGATTGTCGGCCAGAGCGGCTCCGGGAAAACCACGCTGCTGCGTCTGATCTCCGGGATGTTGCTCTCCACATCGGGCAGTTTGCGGATCAATGCGATCCCGATCACCGAGTGCGATCTCTCCTCTTTGCGCCAGCATATTCGCATTGTGCATGCGGACGATATTCTCTTTACCGGCTCCATTCTGGATAACCTCTCCTGCTTTGATAGCGCGCCGGACAAAGAGCGGGTGATTGCTGCCTGCCGGCTGGCGGAGATTGACCACGTGGTTGCGCGTCTGCCGCACGGATACGAAACGGAGCTGCTGCCGGGAAATACCTTTTTCTCCGCCGGCGAGATGCAGCGTCTGGTGCTGGCGCGCGCCCTGTACAGCCAGCCGAAGCTGCTGCTGTGCGATGAAGTGACGGCAAACCTCGATAAAACCACGGCGCAGAAGGTGCTGGCGAACCTGCGTGGCCTGGGGATTGGGCTGGTGTTTGTCACCCACTCGCCGGAGGTGGTGGGCTGTCACGGACGGCTCTACACCATGGAAAACGGCACGCTGAGGGAGAGTGAGCAATGATGTTTCTGCCCCGTCTCTACGCCCGACTTTGCGCCCGGCAGGCCGGACGCACGCTGCTCGCAAGCCGGATCACGCAAAACTACAGCCAGTTTATGCGCTGCCCGGAGACTGACGTCCCGCCCGATTTTCTGCGCCAGAACGCCCTGGAGATGAGCGGCTTTCATTTTGTCGAGCAGATCTTCCCGCCCGCGCTGTGGCGGCGCAACGTGCGTTTCGATCTCCACGCCCGGGTGGCGGCATTTACCCGCGAGCAGGATTTCTATTATCAGCCCCGCACCCTGCTGCTGGGCATGCGCTGGGCCGGATTTGGCCTGATCGCGGATGCGCTGCTCGCCACCGCGCCAGACGACGTGCGCTTTCAGTTTGTTACCCGCCTTCCCGCGCTGCACAAGCTGATGGCGGCACACGAGGAGCGGCGGGCAGGGGCGTTTTTCGCCCCGCACCGGCTGGTGACCGTGCTGCTGGTGGATGAGCGCCTCCCGGATGCGCCGCTGTTCATGACCCAGGCGGGCGACCAGAAAGCGTGGTTAACGGACGTGTCGACGCGCTTTTTAACGCGCTATGGATATGTGATTCGTACGCTGCTGCCCGGCTGTTCGCTGCACTCGGCGGAATTTGCGCTGGAGAGCCAGACCTATGCCCCTGCGGAGTACCGTCAGGCCGCCACCGCCACGCTGAACGCGTTGCGTAAAACCCCCACGCTCTGGAGTGCATGGGACGATCTTTCAGTGATTTATCATGGATGACATGTCGTGAAATTAAGAAACCGAAACCGACAACGTCGGGCGCTGATCCCACACCATTTTTCAAAGAGCTACGAGATCAACGCCCCGCGGCTGAAAGGCGTGTTAACGCTGTTTATCTCCTTTTTTCTCTGTCTGCTGGTCTTTTCGATCGTCTTTAACTTTTCGGAAACCACGCTGGCGCGCGGGGTGCTGATCCCGGCCCAGGGGGATGTGGAAGTGCGTGCCAGAGAGTCCGGCACCATCGTGGATTTTGCCGTACGTCCAGGCCAGTACGTGAAAGAGAATGACCCGCTTTTTACCGTGTCGCAGGACTACGGCGGCAAGCAGGGCTCGGTGGTGCAGTTCGATCGCCAGCAGATGGAGGCGGAGAAAAAGCGCAGCGAGCAGCGCGTGCAGACCATTGAAGATTCTATCGCTACGTACCGGAAAAACCTGGCGCAGCAGCTGGATATTGCCGACCGGCAGATTGTGGTATCCCGCGACAAAGTGAAAAAGCTGCGTGCGTTGCTCAAAAACAGCACCGATACCTATGAGGCGTGGAAAGCGATATCCGGGAAAGGCTATGTGTCGAAGGTCGATCTGGATAAAAGCCACAACGACGTGCTCAACGCGCAGCTTAACCTGACGCTGGAGGAGAGCAGTATCCTCGATCTGGAGGCGCGCAAAACCAGCCTGACCGACAGCACTCAGTCGCAAATCGATTCCCTGAGCCAGGAGCTGCTGTACGTGAAAAACCGGATCAGCGAAATTGACCGCAACCTCTCCAGCCGGGGCAGCTCTACGATGGCCATGCTGGCCCCTGCCGATGGCTACGTGGTAGCGATCAACTTCCCGCCGGGCCGGGCCATTACGCAAAACAGCGAGGTGGTGGTGGTGATCCGTAAAAACACCGCCGCGTCGATGGAGGGGTACCTCTATGTGCCAGCTACGGGCGTGGGCCGGGTGGCGAAAGGGGATAAGGTGAAGCTGCGCTTTGACTCCTGGCCGGTGGATAAATATGGCTCGGTGGAGGCCACCCTGTCTGATTTTTACGAGGTGAATATTGATGCGCATTCGGCGCTTATCCCGCTGCAGGAGGGGCAGAACTACTATCTTGCCAAGGTGCGGGTGCCTTCCTGGTTTACCGATCCGGACAACAAAAAGCGTCTGCTGATGGGCGGGATGACGGTTAACGCCGATATCGTTATCGATCGCAAACCGCTTATCAATCTGCTGATTGCGCCGCTGGAGCGGGTGCGTAAACGGTTTATCGATTGACCCGATTTCATCGTTCATCGCCCATTAGCCCACAGGCTAACGCCGGGTCGCGGGCTATTCTCCTTATCACACGCACAGGAGAATAGCCCATGAACATCACTCATATTCGCAATGCCACCCAACTGATCACGTATGCCGGTAAACGCTTTTTGATCGACCCGATGCTGGCCGCAAAAGACGCTTACCCCGGTTTCCCCGGCACGGTGCGGGCCGAGATCCGTAACCCAATGGTTGAACTGCCCGTTGACGTCAGCACGCTGCTGGACGCTGATGCGGTGATCGTCACCCACACCCATGACGATCACTGGGATCGCGCGGCGGTGGAACTGATCGCCAAAGACAAACCGATCTATGTGCAAAACGATCGTGATGCCGCGCTGCTGCGAAGCCAGGGTTTTCATAACCTCACGGTCATGACCGACGAGTCCACCTTTGGTGATATCCGCATCACGAAAACCCACGGCGGCCAGCATGGTACCGATCGCGCGTACGCGGTGCCGGAGCTGGCAGAGCGTCTGGGCGAAGCCTGCGGTGTGGTTCTGCGCCACCCCGACGAGAAAACGCTCTACATCGCGGGCGATACCGTCTGGCGTGATGCGGTGGCGGCCGATCTGCAAAAACACCAGCCGGATGTGGTGGTGCTTAATGCCGGATACGCGCATGTGATCGGTTTCGGGCCCATCATTATGGGGGAACATGATCTGCTCAACGTTCACTTCCTGCTGCCGCAGGCAAAAATTGTGGCGGTCCATATGGAAGCCATTAACCACTGCCTGCTGAGCCGCCGCGCGCTGCGGGAATACGTGGAAGCGAACCAGATCGGTGATGCGGTGAGCATTCCCCAGGACGGCGAAACCGTTATATTCTGAGCACCAAAAAGGGAAGGAGAGACAGATGCCACTTATCAACGTCGCGATTGTCGCGGTGGACGGGTTTAGCCCGTTCCACTACTCCGTTCCCTGTATTCTGTTTGGCGACGCGGTTTCCGGCGAAAAGCGCTTTAACGTGACGATCTGCGCCGAAAAACCCGGCGTTCTCACCTCTAAAGAGGGCTTCGCCCTCAACGCGACGCAGGATTTTTCAGCCATCGCGCAGGCGGATATTGTGGTGGTGCCCTACTGGCAGCACGTGCTCGATCGCCCGCCTCAGGTGCTGCTCGACAGCCTGGTGCAGGCAAGAGATAACGGTGCGGAAATCGTCGGGCTGTGTCTGGGGTCGTTTGTGCTGGCGTATGCGGGCATTCTCGACGGCAAGCGCGCGGCCACCCACTGGGAGTTTGAACATCACTTCCAGTCGCTTTTTCCGCGCGTCCAGCTTGATATCAACGCCCTCTATGTGGATGACGACAATATTATTACCTCCGCCGGGACCGCCGCCGCGCTGGACTGCTGCCTGTATATCATCCGTCAGCGCTTTGGCAGCGTGGTTGCCAACCAGATCGCCCGTCGGATGATTGTGCCGCCGCACCGCGAAGGCGGTCAGGCGCAGTTCATTGCCCAGCCGGTGCCGAAGGACACCCGCGACGCACGGATTAACTGCCTGATCGACTACCTGCAGCAACACATTACCGAGCCGCATAATCTCGACTCGCTGGCAAAGGTGGTCTCGATGAGCCGCCGCACGCTGACCCGCCATTTTGTCAACGCCACCGGCATGACCGTGGCCGACTGGCTCACCGCCGAGCGCCTGCGGCGCAGCCAGATCTTACTGGAAGCCGGCAATATGCCGGTTGAACGCGTGGCCGAGCTGGTGGGGTTTAACTCTGCGGTGACCTGGCGACAACAGTTTAAGGCGCGTTTTGGCGTCAGCCCGACGGAGTGGCGCAAGACGTTTCGTATTCAGCCGTCTGTAGCCAGGCATGATGCGACATGAAGTAACACCGTCTTTTAGGCCGGGAGACCCGGCCTGCGGATGCTTTTAACTCACAACACCTTACTGAACAATCACGCGGCCGTTCAGCGGCTGAAGCGGACGGTTATTGCTGTGCTCAAGCGCTTGCTTAAACATCTCCAGCTGCTTTTCTGACAGGGTGACGGTGTTTTTCATCACCAGCCAGCGCAGCCCTTCGGTGCACGGTGGGGTGGTCAGCGAGCCGCTGAAGCGATAATAGTGCAGGTCAGCCGGGAACAGCGGACGAAGATCGAGGTGTTTATCAATCGAGATTTCGTGGTCCTTTTCCTTCGGAAGGCGCGCCAGCAGCGGGTTGAGTGCGCTGTTTTCCGGGCCGACCTCAAACATAACGGCAAGCACCGCGACGTCGCCCTCTTTGCTGGCATGAACAAAGTGCGCTTCCAGCGGGAAGGATTTGCCGTTGATCCGGTTTTCGCTCGGGGTATGGAAATGGTACTGGCGCAGGGTAAAGATCTGATCGTCCAGACGGAATTCATCTTCGTCGCTGGCGGTCACCTGCAGGGTGTGGCCGTTGTTCACCAGCTTTTCGGCGGCGGTATGGAAATTCATCTCCAGCGGCGGCAGCGTGGCGTTATAGGCGTTACGGATATCGATGGGCGACTGGAATTTCCCGGTCTTGCAGGTGGCAAACTCGTCGCTGAGCTCGCCCCAGTTTTCCGGACCACTCTTGCCTTCATACGTCCAGTGTGGGGCAGACCCCGCAAAGACAGAGGCAGATAAGGCGAATAAGGATGCGGTCAGAATGTGTTTCATGTTGTGTCTCTCAGAATAAGAAATGCGCGTTAAGATACTGATGGCATTGTACTCTTTTCCAAAAGACCCGTCTTATATTGTGGTTATTTGCGTTAAAGAAAATGAAAGCCCCTTCTTACCCCAGCTTCTCCATCTTCGTCTCTCCCTCCGTCATTGACAGCTGATACAGCGAAAACGATCGGTGCTTCTCAATCAACGTCGCCAGCTCCGGCGAGTGGCTGGTGAGCCAGATCTGCGAGTAGCGGCTGGCCTCGGCAATCAGGCTTGCCAGCGCGGGCAGCATCTGCGGATGCAGGCTGTTTTCCGGTTCGTTGAGGGCGATAAACGCCGGTGGGCGCGGGCTTAACAATGCCACCGCCAGGCATAAAAAGCGCAGCGTGCCGTCAGAGAACTCCGCCGGTTCCAGCGGGCGGCTTAAGCCCTCGCGCTGCATCATCATGCGAAAACGTCCGCCGGTGTTGTCGCTGTAAAACACGCAGCCGGGGAAAGCCTGATCAAGAATGCGCATCAGCAGCAGTTCATCGCCAATCTCGACAATGGTCTGGAATGCCGCCGCGAGGTTGGCGCCGTCGCTCGCTAGCACCGGAGAGCGGAAACCCACCTGCGGGGCACGCATCATGGAGCCGCTTGCAACGGAAAACTCATGATAAAATCGCCAGTTACGCAGGGACTCGCGCATCTGCGACACTTCCGGGTAAAGGTGCGGTTCGCCGAGCTGTCCGAATACCGATTCGTTCTCGTACAGCGTGCCGCTGTGGGTCACTTTCTCGTGATGGACGTTATTCAGGAAAACCGCCTGATTTCTGCGCTTCATCAGCTGTGCCGACGGGCGGCGGTGCTGGCCGCTCAGCCAGAGCGACTCTTCCTTGATCACCGGATCGAGCTGAAACTGCGAGGGATAGGGCAGCTTCTCAACAAAGCCTACCTGCAGCTCGTATTCGTAGGTTTCGGTTTCTACCGCCAGGTTCATCCGTCGCAGCTGGTCGCTGCGGGTTTTACCCGCCCAGAACACTTTCAAAATCCCGCCTTCATTCGCCAGAGCCTGAGAAAACTGCCCCTGCGCGGCGCTGTGCATCAGGTGGATCGCCTTGTAAATATTTGATTTTCCGGTGCCATTCGGGCCGAAGACAATGTTGAGCTGTTCCAGCTCCAGCGACATATCGCGAATTGAGCGGTAGTTTTGAATGTGCAGGGTGTTAATCACAGGCCGATCCCTTTTTTTGCGTTATAACCTGTATATATTTACAGCCTTTCAGGCGAAATGCAAAAAAGAGACGACAGTGAGGATGTCGTCTAAACGGGCTACTGCTTCGGGCCCCTGAGGGTCAATGGGGGCCTTCGCCTTATTGATTATTTAACGGCCAGACGCAGACCCAAATCATCAGGATAGGGATCAAAGTAGTTTTGCGTCATCAGATACTGATCCGGGTATTCGGCAAGGTAATGTTTTAGCAGCGTGATCGGCGCAAGAATGGGCAGAAGCCCTTCGCGGTAATGCAGGATCACGTCACGAAGCTCACCCCGCTGGCGGCTGTTAAGCTGATTACGGAAATAGCCCTGAATATGCATCAGCACGTTGGTGTGATTTTTCCGCGAGGCGGGCTTTTTCAGGATGGTCATCAGTTTTTCGCGGTACGCCTCGAAGAACGCGTCCAGATCGTCCCATTCATGCAGCGAGGCGACAAACGGGCCAATCTCACGGTAACCCGCCTGATGGTGTGCCAGCAGCTGCAGTTTGTAGCGGCTGTGAAAATCCAGCAGCGCGCGGCGCGTCAGGCCGTTTTTACGCAGCGTGTTCAGTTCGTGTAGCGCAAAAACGCGCTCGACGAAGTTTTCCCGCAGCACCGGGTCGTGCAGACGGCCATCCTCTTCTACGGGCAGCCACGGCCAGGTTTCAAGGAGCGCGGCGGTGAACAGCCCGACGCCCTCCTTGCGGCCCCGGTTGCCGTTTTCATCGTACACGCGCACGCGTTCCATGCCACAGCTGGGGGATTTTGCACAGACGATAAACCCGGCGAGATCGCCGATCTTAGGCAGATAGCTGGCCGTAAAGTCGGCCATTTTCTGCGTGACGTCATCATGCGGCGGATGGCTAAAACGCATCTGCGTGTCGCCGCCGGTCGTCATGATCAAACGCAGCGCAGGGCGTGGTGTAGGCAGGCCGATGGCCATTTCGGGGCAAACGGGTCGGAAATTCACCCACTGGGCCAGCTCATCCATGACGAAACCCATACGCTTATGCCCGCCGTCAAAGCGAACGGCGGACCCGGTCAAGCAGCCGCTAATACCCAGCACAGGTTTCGTTGTCATGGTATGTTCCTCCAGAGCCAATACTTAAAACTTACACAATCTTGCTTATTTGTCCAAGTATTGGCGGAGGTATTTTTTATTGCCGTTTAAAATCAACAGGTTTTAACTGCCCTTGTAGGTTGAATAACCGTACTGACTCAGCAGAAGTGGAATATGCAGTTTCTCGTTGGTCCGGGTGACGGTAAACAGCACCGGTACTTCCGGGAAGAATGTCTCCAGCTTTTTAGCGTGGAAATAGTCTGCGGTTTTGAAGGTCACTTTATACACGCCAGGCTGCATGTCCTGTTCCTGGGGATAGAGCGATTTGATACGTCCGTCATGGTCGGTTTTGCCGCTGGCAACCGGGATCCATTTGTCCTGCTGCTGCTTTTCCAGGGTAACGGTGACATCCGAAGGCGGCATGCCGGTTTGCTGGTCGAGAACGTGTACGCTCAGCGTGCCGGCAGGGGCACTGAAGGCGGCAGGGGCAAAAGCCATGGAGGCCAGGATCAGCAGAGGGGCAGTTTTTTTCATGTTGTTTTCCTGTGAAGTTGTCAGTCACAGGAAAACGTTAGCATCTGCGGCGCGGAAAAATATTCAACTTTTCGTGAAGATTCCCGCAGGAGAAAATCATTAGAGGATAATGACCTCAAGGGAAAGCTGCTGCTGCCACTGCGCCACTTGTTTTTTCCGCGCGGCGGTCAGTTTACCGCTGGTGACCAGCAACCATTTGCGATCGGGAAATATCTCCGGTGCCAGCGTGGCAGGGGGCGTGGGTAACACGTCGATGCGGTGACCCTGGCCGGTCCGCGACAAGGCTTCGAGCCAGATTTCACACGGGTCGTTCAGGTACCAACCGCTGAGCAGAATGTTATCGCCCGGCGCTTTTTTATCGCCTTCGAGGCAAAACGAGGTGTAGGCGATGAGGATGCCGTCAAGGATCGCGCGCAGGGTCATGGCGGCGGCGACGTTGGCGGACACCTGGCTGCGCAGCGGACGCAGCACGTTGGTCACCAGCTCAGGTCTGGGGTATTCGCGGCCCGCGTCGTAAATCATCTGGCGCAGGGACTCGATTTTGCCCCCCTGCAGGCGTTCCAGCATGTTCTGCTGTAGCGTTTGCCAGTTGTTGGTCCGGCGGGGTACAGGGCGCTCAAGCAGGGGTTTTACCTGGCCAATGGGCACGCCTTTTTTCACCCAGTCGAGGATTTTCAGCGCCTGCTGAACGTCTTCATCGCTGTACTGGCGGTGGCCGCCCTCCGTGCGCTGTGGCTTGAGTAAACCATAACGACGCTGCCACGCCCGCAGCGTGGTGGCGGTGATGCCGCTAAGTCTGGCGAATTCGCCGATGGAGTAAGCCATGTCCATGTCCAGAGTGGAGGAATACTCTCAATATACTACGAATTTTTCAGAACGGGATGAAGCGCCGAAAGGGTGCACTACACTTAACATCCAACCGTGCAAATGAAAGGAATTCTCATGAAGCTATGGCCTGTTGTCACCGGGGTTGCCATTGCGCTGACCCTTGTAGCCTGTAAATCCCCCACGCCGCCGAAAGGCGTGCAGCCTGTTTCCGGTTTTGATGCCAGCCGCTATCTCGGCAAGTGGTATGAAGTCGCCCGCCTGGAGAACCGCTTTGAACGCGGGCTGGAGCAGGTGACGGCCACCTACGGCCAACGGAGCGATGGCGGAATCAGCGTGCTTAACCGGGGTTACGACCCGGTGAAGAACAAATGGAACGAGAGTGAAGGCAAAGCGTACTTTACCGGCGCGCCAACCACCGCCGCGCTGAAGGTTTCGTTCTTCGGCCCGTTCTACGGCGGCTATAACGTCATCAAGCTGGACGATAAGTACCAGTACGCGCTGGTCAGCGGCCCGAACCGCGACTACCTGTGGATTTTGTCGCGCACGCCAACCGTGCCGGACGCGGTGAAGCAGGATTACCTGAACACCGCGCGCAGTCTGGGCTTCCGGGTCGATCAGCTGGTGTGGGTAAAACATTAACCCCTACTGGTACGAGAACGTAATGCTTGCCAGCGCGTTCGCCGAGCCGGGGACAAGTTCGCCGGTTCGGATGTATTGCGCCTGGAACGGCAGCGACAGGGTTTGTGCCGCAGTGGTGCTCTGGATAAAGAACTGATTGGTTGTGCCCGCCGCCGAGCTGTCCGGCCCCATCATCAGCGGGCCGGTACCGTTATAGAAAAACTGCACCCCTACGCCGGACGCGGTGGAGTCGCCGGTCAGCGTCACCACCGACGAGGTGTTCGACGGCGTGGTCTGATCGGTCATCACCGCGCTCACCGCGACGTTCGCGTCACAGGTCAGGCTGACGTTAAACGCACCCGAAGGCGATGTACTGCCCACAGTTGTCAACGTGCGGATATCGATCGTACCCAGATCGACGTTCGCGCTTTTGGTGCCCACCGTACAGCCGCTCGCCGTCACGGTGATGGTGGTGGGGTTAATGATGACCTTTGCCGTTTTGACCTCGTTGTTATAGGCGGTCACCACCGCAGCGTCGAGGGAGGGGATCTGGTAAACCCCTGACTTCAGTGCTGTCGCGGTCTTAATAAAGGTCACCTTGGCAGACCAGCCTAAACTGGTCGCATAACCATTGGTGCCCTCTGCAGGATAGCTTTGGGTAATACCGCTTTGCAGGGGTATCCAGGCCGAGCCGTTAAAATCTTTTAGCCCGATGATATACCCCACCCCCGGCACGCCGGTTTCAAAAATGGTGTAGTTCACCCCGTCGACGGTGACCGTTGTGCCGCTGGAGATCGCGCTGCTGCTCGGCTCCAGCGTGCCTTTGGAGCAGGTAAAGACCCAGCCGCACCAGAACACTTCCTGTACGCTGACGGAGGCGCTCCAGGTGGAGCCGATAATGCTCCCCGGCACCACCGAATCTGCCGGGCCGCTGTAGGTCATCGGCTGCGGGGAGAGGGTGATATCTGATTTCCATTCCATCGCCTGTGCGCTGGCGCAGAGCAGTAATCCGCTAATAAACAAGAATAAACGCATCATTGATACTCCGTGGTCCAGGTGGCAAAGGCGGAGACGTCTCCGGCATTCACCGGCGCGCCCGTGGCGGCCAGCCGAGCGTAGAAGGTCATCTCTACGCTGTCATCGCCCGGCGTGCCCCGGGCAGTGGTTTGCGTGTCGAGGGGGATCAGCCCGCCGTCTTTATCGAGGATCTGCACCGCCACGCCGGTGGCGCCGCCGTCGGCAATTTTCACCAGCTGCGGGTTGTCGTTATCCGGCGTGCCGCTGAAGCGGATTTTGACCCCGGCAAAGGTTGGCCCGCACGCTTCAAGCCTGATCGTGAAGGGCGTTTTGATATTGCTGACCGCGCCTGCACGGGGGAATTGTTTAATCCCGATGGTACCCAGCGGAACGTCCTGCTCTTTAGAGTCCGCCGCAACAACGCAGGTGTTGCCGATCAAATTCCCGGTGACGGAAACCAGCACGTCATAGCCGCGAACCGGGAGCGTGAAGATCAGCAAAGCGATGCTGAACGTCCGAAGCGTTATTGACATACCACCTCCTGTGAATAGAGCCCGGTGCGGGCGTTATAGCTCTGCTTGTTCAACGCGTAGTTAATGGTGCAGCGCTGGTCGCTGTTGCGCCCCCATACGGCACTCAACGTGCCCTGCTCGGTTAACCCCGACAGATACAGGCTGCCGCCGTCGCCGACGATGCCGCTGGTTTTGTCATCGTTCAGTGAGACCAGCGTGCCGAAGGGCAGCACGTCGTTGCCGCGGCGCACGACAAACATCGCTTTTTTCCCCTGGCGCGTGACAAGGGTGGCGCGAACCAGCGCGCCGTCGGTCGGCGTTTTGTTGACGATGGCATTCTCCAGCTCCACGTCATTACCTGCGGTTGTGACATCCAGCGCGACCTGGTTCACGCGGTACGGCGTGGCGTAGGGGATCACCGCGTAGCCCCGGCTGTCGGTTTTGATACCCTTGTGGTTAAGCACGGCAACGTCGCTGGCGCCCGGGGCTTTCACCAGAATGTTGGTGTTGCCGAGCGGCTGGCTCAGCGTCAGACCATCTTCATGCAGCACCGCACCGCCGCTCATCCCGTAGCTGAGGTTGCGGGAATCGCGGGTGTAGCTGTAGCCCAGGTTGTAGTCTCCTTTTGCGCCTTCGTATTGCAGCGTGGCGTCGCCGCCGTAGTGCTGCTGCGCGCTATAGCGCTGGTTGACGCTGTAAAACAGGTTCTCCTGGCCCGGCAGATAACCGCTCACGCCGGTACTGGCCGTAGTGCCGGTTGAATCCGCATGGGTGGTGGTAAAGCGGGCGCGGGTCGACAGCGCCGGGTTGCCCAGCGGCACCGAAAGTGACATCGCCAGCACGTTATCTTTTTTGTCGTCATACAGGCTGGCGCTGCGCTGAACGCTGACGCCAAGCGACACGTTACGAAACGTGGCATTCCACGCGAACTGCAAACTTTGCGTGGTTTTCGACGTGTTCCAGTAGGTTTGCTGATCCCACGACAGCGACAGCGAACCGTATTGCCCCATCGGCTGTGACAGCAGCAGCTGGTTTTTGGCCTTACGCGACATGCGCAGGTTATATACCGTGTCGTAGTGGGTGGTGACGGTGCCATCGTCTTCCACAATCTGCTTTGGGGATCCGCCCGCCATGCCCTTGTACGTGGTATCGCTCAGGGTATAAAACCCTTTCGTTGAGTAGCGCAGCGAGAAAAAATTAACCCGCGTGCCGATATCATTCAGCAGCTTGCTGTAACGCAGGCGCACGGAATCGCCGGTGTAGTGCTGGTCGTCCGCCAGCTGGCTGCGGGCGTGGGTCAGGTCGATGGAATACGCGCCAAAGCGCCCCAGGTTCTGCCCAATCCCGAAGGCCAGACCGTTATAGCGATCGGCAAACTGCGCCCCACCGTAAAACGTCAGGCCATAACGCCAGCCGTAGAACAGCTCGCCTTGCGCGAAAGAGGGCGCATCCTGATGGCCCATCGGACGATATTTTCCTGCCCCCAGGGCATATTTCAGCTGTCCGTTACGCACCAGGTTTGGCACGCTGGCATACGGAAGCGTGTACTGCGTCTGGCTGCCGTCGTTCTCCTGGATCGTGACCGCGAGATCGCCCCCGGAAGAGGTCGGGTAGAGATCTTTCAGCACAAACGCCCCCGGCGGCACTGAGGTTTGATAAATGATGTTGCCGTTCTGGCGAACCGTCACCGTGGCGTTGCTGCGGGCGATGCCGCGCACTTCCGGCGCATAGCCGCTCAGGCTGGCAGGCAGCATATTGTCATCGGTTTTCAGGGCAATGCCGCGCAGGCCCACGGCGTCGAACACCTGGGCGGAGGTATACGTTTCCCCGGCGTAAACCTGCGCGTTCAGGGCGGGAATATCCCGCTGCAGCCAGGTCTGCACGTGGGTGAGTTCGTTAGTATCTTTGGTCCACGTGGTGAAATCACGCAGCCGCCACGCGCCGAGATTGATGCCGCTGTTCAGGCTCGCAAACAGCTGCTGGTCGCGCGTGCGCGTCTCGCCCTGATAGTCATTGTTCGAGCCGTTTACCACATAGTTCAGCCACGCGGCAGGAATGCCCGCTTCCCAGCTTTCCGGGCTGACATACCCGCGCGGCAAATTGCGCATCGCGCTCTGCGGTACGGTGAAGCTGAGGGAGAGCGTCTGCTGGTCAAAATCAAACCGGGTATCGGCAAACGCCTCCGTCAGAAAAATGCAGCGCTGCGCGAGCGGCAGTGCGCCGCCTTTCGCCTGCTGGCTGTCGATGCCCAGCGCCGCGATCTGTTCAGGCGTGAGGCATGGCAGGGCTTCCCCTGTATTTTCAGCGGTGCGGAACGTGACATTGCCGGTGAACGCATAGTTGTTATTGATATACACGTTGAGGTTGTGATCGCCCGGCGGCAATGCGCTCCCGGCGTTGACCCAGGCGAGATCGGCGCTGTTGGCGCTCTCACCGTTGAGGAACGCAGGGTTAAATTGCAACGCGCTTTCAGCCGCCATGGCCTGCCGAATTACCAGGGAGATCACCGTGGCACACAGGATTTTTCTTTTCACGTGGTCACGCCTCACAGTCGGGATTATTGGGACAATGCCGCGCGTGTCGCGGGCGTCCATGCGCCGTAATCGTTAATGGTCTGGTAGCTCACGCTGCTGGCGTGGCTGAAGGTTTCGCCCAGCGTTACGCTGGATTTCGGCGGCACCATCACCGGCTGTACCGGCATGCCATCAATTTTTAGGTTGATGGTGGTGAGGTAGTACGGCGTTGGGTTGCTGAGCGTGACCTTTCCGCCGCGATAGGCTCCGGTCAGGCTTTTCCAGGCGTCACCTGCGCCTTGCCCAAGGCTCTCCGGGCGATAAAACACCTTGATGCGGTTTGCCGAAGCAAACTGCAGCGAATTGCCGGAACCGCTTTTGGTCTGCTGTGGAATGGCTTTCACCGTCATCCAGTAGAGCGTTTCGCGATCCTCTGGCAGGGCTTTACCGTTAAACATGATTTTCACCGCGCTTTCGCTGGCCGGTTTCATGACGAACAGTGGCGGCGTAATAACGAAGTCGTTGGTTTTTTGCCCTTTTTCGTTTTCCATCCATGACTGGATCAGGAACGTGGCGTCGGGATGCGTGTTCCTGACCTGCAGCATGGACTGGTTGGTAGTGCTGGAGTAAACCATTCGCGTGGCGCCCAGCCCTACGCCGCCTGCATATGCGGCGGATGAACATAATGAAATAGCCAGACAGATCCCTGCTTTTGCGCGCATGGTGCGTCTCCTTAAAGCTGAGTCAGGCCCGGCCAGCGAACCGGGCCTGAAAATTACGAGTAGGTAACGGTGTAGGTTGCAACCGCGCTGGCATCACCCGCCGTGGCGTTGCCCTGCGGTGAGTAATATTTCGCGCTGAAGTTCAGGGTGTTGGCCCCCGCACGCAGAGGAATGGCGGCGGCAGGTTCACCCAGCTTCACCACTTTGCCCTGCTCGTCGTACAGGCGAATCGCAACGTGCTGCGCCGAGTTAGCGCCGCCGTTTGCGCCAACGGCCAGGCTGTTGGCATCGGCCGCATCCGGCGTACCGGTGAAGGTCACGGCCACGGTGGTGGCGGCAATCGGGTTGTCTTCCGTTGAGGCGGAGGTATCGGCGATTTCGCAATCTTCCAGGGTGATGGAGAAGGCTTTCGCGGTGCTGGCTTCACTGCCTGCCGCGGCCAGCGTGGCGGTACGCACTTCGCCCATGTCGACATCAATGTTGGCGCTGCCAGCACTGATGGCGCAGGCCGAGGTCACCACCTTGCCGCTGAAGTTCACCGTGCCGCCGCTGGTGGTTGCAGCGAACGCCGACCCTGCTGGCAGTACTGCCGCAACGGCGACGGCAAGCAGTGTTTTCGTTTTAAATTGAGCTTTCATTGTCCTGATTCCATGTTGTCGTTATGTCGGGTTGTGCTCTTGGTCGACAGATCTAACTGGTTAAAAAGACCAGCAAATCTGTCTTATTTCTGAGCCCAAGTTTTCTTATCGCTGAGCTTTTTAACGCGCTGACGCGGCGGTAAGAAAGCTGCTCTGTTTCGGCGATATAACGCATATCCAGACCTTTTCGCAGATCCTTCAATACTCGCCATTCGCCCGGCGTCAGCGATAACGCCGTGGGTTTCTTTTTTGGGCGATATCGGCTATCGACCATTTTTAATAAGCTGGCTCGCCAGTGATAAAGTGGCTCCTGCAGCGAGATATAGGCATCTATATCGCCGCGTATCCACAGCCAGGAATTGGCTGGCGCGGAATACATACAAATAAGGACGTCAGGCTGGCGGGATTTGATGTTTTTTATATATTTCAGGCAATCAAATCCCGCGTGATACTTTTCCGTGCCGGATAAAAAAATGACATCAACGGGGGTGGTTAAACACACGGTTTCCATTAATGAATAATCATCGCTTGATGCTATTATCTGTATTTCAGGAACCATGTTTTTTAATACCGCGGCGATCCCCTGACGTGAAAAGTGATCGCCTCCCAACAGTGCGGTTGTTAAATGACGTTTATTTCCGGTTTTATTCGCCATGTTATTCCCTCGATTTATAATTGTAATGAGGCTCGCCCGTCTGGCAGAACGATGCCTGTATTTTCGAAGCAATTAAGCATTGCACGGTATGGAGCCACTATACGGATAGTGCGAAACAGGTAATCTGAATTAATCTTAATTTGTATTAAGTTGAGCTAAACGGATTTCTTCATTATCTCCCTGCCGTACCGGCTGCCTCATATTTGCCTGTAATTAATCATACCGACACTTTTTAATGAAAAGTTGGCTTTACTAAATGTTTTGTAAGGAAATTGTCTGGTGGTGTCAGGTATTCGGCCTTGTTACTTACTTCTGCTAACAATTTCAGGGTGAAACTGTTAATTATGCCAGGGCTTTTCGACGAGTTTGGGATGACTGAAATTGCCTACAGGCCGCGTCTTGTCTGGTTTCCTCGGAAAAAGTGAATAAAGGTCTCTGAATAATTCAGACACGGATGGCCGAAGCGTTCAATTCGCCGTTTTGTCGAGTTTTGTCAGTGTCAAGTCTGCGTGGAGAAAGGTAGCATGAGGCATTTTCAGGTGCTTTGCCAGATCTCATATGGCCAAAAAGGCGGTTAAGAGAACTTCAGATAAGCGGTTAAGAAAAAATAAAAATAAGATTTTTCGCCAGGCGCCAGGATATACAGACGCGGGTTTATCGGTCACATTAATCCTTAAACCGGCGTTTACAGGAGGTATTTAACGAGTCTTATGCATAAGTATTATATCATTAATGGCATCGTCGAGTTTCATCCTGCGGCCAGCACATTACGCGACCTCAATAATCCTGAACAGGTGGTGGTATTAAACTCGCCTGCCGGACGTTGTTTGCTGTTATTGATTGAAAGAGCCGGGAGTATTGTCACTCAACAGGAGTGTATGGACATTGTCTGGCAACGTCGGGGAATGATGGTGTCGCCGAATACCTATTACCAGAATATCTCTATTCTGCGTAAGGGGCTGAAAAAAGCCGGGTTTGAAACCGATCCAATCGTCACGATCCCCCGTATTGGCCTGACGCTGGCAAGCGATACGCAAATTACGATTAAAGAGGCGCAGTTGCCCTTGGCAGAGCCAGAAGCACCGGTCCAGACCGTTCAGGAAGAGGATGGCGTGCCGCAGCCCGTGGCTCCTGTCACTCCCGTTGCTCCGGTTGCGAAACGTCGCTTCTGGCTGGTGGGCGCACTGCTGGCGCTGCTGTTAATCGTTAGCGTGAGCGTCATCAGCTATAGTCGGCCACATGACAGCTATTTTGTGGACGGTTACCGCTTCACGACAATGATGGGAGAGTGTCGGCTCTATTTTGCCCGCGATATCGAGACGCCGCAGGACAGGGAAAAAGCGCTGGCCTATGCTGCGCCATTTAAAGATGAATGCAGCAGCTATCCCTGGATCTATATCAGTGGATATAGCCTGTTGCCGCGTGCTTCGGTGATCCGCTGCGACCGGGCAATGACGGAACCAAACCGTTGTATGTCAGATTACTTTATTCAGGATCATTAATATGGCTCGTTACCGTCAAACGCTGTTAACGCTCTGTTTGTGCCTGCTGGTGGGGGCGTTAGCCGCTGGCTATTATCTGTGGCAGCGTTATTACATTCATCCTTTTGCCTGTCAGGTGAACTTTATTCAGCACCATCCTGAAGAGACACTGACCCTGTGGCTAAATTATACGGTGGACGGTAACAACGGTACGCTCAGCATGAACGGTCGGGTGAAGAGCGATCCGGGTAAGACCTTTAATCGTAAAATATTCTTTCAGGTAGAGCGCAAAGATAATGTCTATTACATGCGATCTGTCCGCAATATCAAATTCCCCGATGATGACGTGAGCGACAGCTGGCTGGAGCAGTACGAACCGTTATTTTTCATCTACCCCAACGAGAGTATTTATATGCGAATTAAGAAACAGCAGAATGATAATTATTTATTCATTCTGGGGACGTTACCGACCTATGTGTGCCACCCCTCAAAAACGGAGGGCTGAACGGGAAAAGCGTTGCTGTTTTGTGGTCATCATTTATACTTTATTGAACCGCTAAGAAATATCTTAGAGTAATATAAGAGCAACACAATATGTTGCGATAATGTAATTAATATTTTTTGGCAAGGTAATGAAAACTTTAATTGATGACTCATGCAGGCGTGGTTCTGCACGAAATAAACCCCTGCATATCGGTTTATTTCTGTGGCCCCATTTTTCGTTATTAGCCTTATCGGGGTTAATGGAGGCGTTGCGTACGGCGTCCTGTGTACAAAAAACCAGACAGAAAATCGCGTTCAAACTCAGTCTGATAAGCACCCGGGCGGAATTGCCCATCACCAGCAACGCCGGTATTAGCGTGCAGCCTGAAGCCGCGCATCTTACTCCGGGGGAATACGACTATATTGCCGTGATTGGCGGAAGCCTGGAGGATCTGGATAAGGGGCTCCAGGACGACCGGGCATTTCTTGCAGAGGCGCATCACAACGCCATTCCGCTGATCGGTATTGGCACCGGGAGCTTTATCCTGGCGGAAGAGGGGATCCTCAATGAACGGCGCGCCTCGATCCATCCTTATCATCATGACGTCTTCACGCAACGGTTTCCGCAGGTTTATGCCGAGCAGGGGCTGGATTTTATCGATGAAGGCGATGTGCTGACCTGCCCGGGCGGGATCTCGACGCTGACGCTAACCACGGCCCTGATCCGCGCCCATGCGGGCGACGATATTGCCGCTACCACGTCACGGCGTTTATCGCTCTCACCGCACGCCGTTACTACCCCACGGCCTGCCAATATTGCGCTGATCCCGGACTCGCGGCTGCGCAGAGCGGTCATGATCATCGAACAGTACCTGACACGCCCGCTTAGCGCCGCCGGGCTGGCCCAGGACGTCAAGCTGAGCGAGCGTCAGCTTAATCGCCTGTTTCACGCTGAGTTTGGTAAAACGGCACGTGAATTTATCCGCAGCGCCAGACTGCGCTATGCCTGCTGGCTGTTGAAGAACTCGCAGCAAAGCGTCACGGACATTGCGCGGCGGATGGGCTTTAGCGACTGCGCCCATTTTATTCGTCATTTCCAGCTTGAGTACGGCTGTACGCCTGGGGTATGGCGCACGTCGCAGAGCTAATGTCCCGATTTCGTGCTTTCTTCGTAGGGTATTACTGGTTTGCCTGGATACACTTCCGTTAAAAGCCCAACGGGGGGACGATGACATGAACTGGCAGCCTTTTCGCGGCAGCGCACCGGGAAATATGACCATTTTCAGCGCCTCATTTCCTGATGTCAGCGACCAGTGGCCGATGAAAGACGAGACTGCCCGGGAGATCAACGCGCTTAACCGGGCCCTGAAAGCCGACCCGGCGCTTCGCCCTCCGCTGATTGAATACGAAGAGGGCGGGCAGGCGGTGCTTGTCCCGCAGAACCGTTACTCCGAACAGGCTTTTCGCAACCGGCCTGCGCTTCTCGCGTGGCGCGTCCGGCTGGTTCCCACTGCGCTGGCGCTGTTTGTGGTGCAAAATCCGCTGGAGGACCGCCTCCCCGAAGGCACGAAAATGGACAGCGACAGCCGCCAGTGGTTTATTCACGCTAACGACGCCATCGGCGTGCGCTCCCGCGCAAAAGTGCTGGCTGCGCTGGTAGAGAAGTACATCCATAACGAGAGTGAGAACAACTGGGTGAGCCTGGCCAGCGGGGCGGCCATTCCCGTGCTTGAGGCGCTGCGCAACGCAAAGCTCGACGGTCAGGAGGTGTACCTGACGCTGGTAGATAAAGACCCCGTCGCGCTGAGCTGGGCCGAGACCATGGCCGCGCAGGAGGGGCTGGTTGTGGGCGAACAGCTGACGCTGCTCAGGCGCAACCTGCTGCATACGCTGGTGCGTAACCACGATTTACTGCTGGAGCTGGGCGAGCATCAGGCCGAACTGGTCGACGCGCTGGGTATATTTGAGTACTTCAACGATACCGATGCGGTGACTTTCCTGCAGCGCGCGCTGCGGCTGGTGAAGCCCGGCGGGGCGGTGATTGTGTCGAATATGCTGACCAGCAGCCCGCAGATCGACTTTGTGCTGCGCGGTATTGGCTGGGAGGACATTCACCCCAGGTCGTTGCAGCAGTTGCAGGATATCCACCTCGCGGCGGGCGTGCCGGTGGAGAATGTCACCGTGGTGGTGCCAAAGGATGGGGTGTACGCGGTGATGGAGGTGAAGGTTTAGCGCGATCGGTTCTCTCTTCCTGTGGGTTGAGGGATCCCCATAAAATAATGCCTGCACGGAGGACCCCCTCTCCCTTGAGGGAGAGGGTTGGGGTGAGGGGGAACATATGGGTGTAGAGGTCATTCCGTTCACTTTATGTTCCTTGCTACTCTGTAACGGCATGACTTGTGAACGTGCCAGGGCGGCTCAATCGCCGCCGCCCTGGCGACCCGGGCTCCCGGCGGTAAATCGCCGCTTCGCGGTGCCCTCGGCTTATTCCTTCCGGCTTATCGGGGACGGGCGGATGTAACGTCCATGTAAAGCCACCCTCTCGGCGCATCCCTGCGCCTCGCCCCGGCCTGCAGGAAACGCCTCAGCGATTTACAGCCGGACCAGGGCGTCGCTGTAAGTCATTCATTTTCCTGAAACAACATTCATCGCTTTCGGTAAAAAATTACTGGGGATTCCTCAGCCCTGTGGGAGAGGGTGAGGGGGAGCAGCACGCACAGCGTGACTTGCATTAGTTCGGTTTTCCAAACATGATCCCCTCATGAAAATAGAAACCGCACATCCCTCACACTTCGAACGCCTGGTCGCAATCTGGGAATCCTCCGTTCTCGCTACCCATCACTTTTTACAGGAAAGCGATATCGCGGCTCTGCGCCCGCTATTGCTCAACGCGTATCTGCCAAACCTCACCGTCGTGATGGCCCGCGATGATGCAGGTGTTATCCACGGCTTTTTAGGCGTGGATGAAAACCGCATTGAAATGCTGTTTGTTGATCATGCGAGCCGGGGAAAGGGCGTGGGGAAATTACTGCTGCACTATGCCATCGCAGAGTTTGGCGTAAACGAAGTGGATGTGAATGAGCAAAACCCGCAGGGCGTCGCGTTTTATCGCCATATGGGGTTTGTGCAGGTCGGCCGCTCAGAGGTTGATGGGCAGGGGAATCCGTTTCCGTTGCTGCATATGCGGTTGAATAGGGATTAGCGCTTAGCCTGCTTATCCCATTTTAATAAGCCGATAATATCTTTCTCTCCCTCGGCTTCTTTCAGCAGGCGCTGCTTCTTTTCATACTCAATGTATTCTGAACACGCCTTTTCATCCGCCGCTTTTTTGCTGATTTTGCCTGCGCCTTCTAAAACGTCCCGGTCGTTAAATTGCAGGAACTGATCGAGTTTGGTTTGCCAGTCTCGTAAAAATACCTGCTTGCGGCGTTTGGCCTGATCTTCAGCAAAGTCGAGCCACATATTAACGACACGATTTAGTTCGCTGACTTCATCCTGAGACAGATAATTTTTTGCTGTGGTGACATCGCTTTTACGGACTTCTTCGCCTTTATAGCTGGTCAGCCCCATATACGGTTGCGTGGCGTCCGCACGCTGGTGAATCAACTCAGCGGCGGTAAGGCCGGTGCAGGCAAAATGCAATTTATTCTGGATGGTCTGGAAGAATTGCGTGGTTTCTTTGAGTGACGGCTGATAGTCAGCGGCTAATGCAAAAATCTCCCTCACACGGAGATAAACCCGGCGTTCGCTGGCCCGTATATCGCGAATGCGTTCCAGCATTTCATCGAAATAGTCAGGTACGGCGGATGATCCCACAGGCGGGTTTTTCAGGCGCTCGTCGTCCATAACGAAGCCTTTTACCAGATATTCCTGCAGCGTTTGGGTGGCCCACTGGCGGAACTGTGTTCCTCGCGTGGAGCGGACGCGATAGCCGATGGCGAGAATGACGGGCAGGCTAAAATATTGAACGTTATATACTTTACCATCGCTGGCAGTTGTTCGGTAAAACCGAACAACTGAATTTTCGACCAGCTCACCCTCATCAAAAATATTCTTGATATGCCCACTGATCGTTGCTTTGGCTTTGCCGTATAACTCACAGATCGTAGCCTGTGAGAGCCACAAAGTATCGCTTTCGAAGCGGCATTCAATGCGAACTTTTCCATCCTTGCTGGCAAACATGACGAACTCACCGGCTGGTGAATTGATTAATTCTTCATATGTCATGCTGCCCCCACCCTATAAGGTTGATGTCGGTAAGTTCGTAGTATGCCAGAAACAGCCGCTAAGCCAGGTGGTTTGTATTTGTTTTTGCGAGGCGCTTTCCAGCACGCGGAGTTTGGATGGCTGTAAGCGCGTTCTTTATCTCAATAAGCTTTGCTTTCGTCCGTTTATAATCATCCTGCAACCTCTGCTCCTGCTCGTTATACGCCACCAGAACGATGCATCCTTTCATGACTTTTATCGTGACTTGCTGCCCAGTATCAAAACCCGCCGCGCGCAGCCACTTGCCGGAAAGGATGATTTTCGGCGTGGATTTGTCGAAAACATTCGGCCGATATCCCACAATTAACGAACGCTCGGTTCCGGATTGGTCGGTGTCTGGGGTAGAATGCGAATCAGCCATAATCAACTCCTTGATAGTTGGTGAGGTTAGACGCCCTTTAGTGCTCCAACACTGTTGGGCGTTGTCAGAATTCCAAATCCATGTGGTAGGTACCACATGCAGATAAATTAACCGAAGTGGTACCTACCATGCAAGAGAAAAAGAAACCAAATTTTGACCGCACAAAGAGCACGATGAAGAACATTCGCTTTGAGGATGAGCTTTTGGAGCAAATTGAGAAGGCTGCGGGGAAAGGGAATTTTAGTAAGTGGGTGAAGGAGGCTTGCATTCAAAAGTTGAATATAAATCAAAAATAATATCTTTATACTTTTCGTGACTTTATTTAGAATAATATAACTTACAGTAAGAGAACAAATGATTTCAATAGATAATATTATAAGCCTTGCGAAGCCATGGGCTTTAAAAATAATAGAGGAAAAATTCATTCCTTTTGTTTATAATAAGGGATATTCTTTTTATCTAAAAGAGCGGGATTTAGTAAAGATTAAACTCTTAATGTCAGAATATCTGGCAAAAATTAAAGGGCAATGTTCAACAATTAATTCTTTAGCATTTCCCAATATTTTAAAAAAAATTAATGATATTTATGAACCACTTACATTATGTTCTTTAGATGCGGGGGAGACCCTTAATGAGAGGATTGTTGATGGGAGTTTATTACTTGAAAAATATAAACATGCTTTAATTATCGACAATGCAGGAATGGGGAAATCAACTCTTTTAAAAAAAATAGTTATTGATACGATTGAATATTCAGAATATATCCCCGTTTATATTGAACTTAGATCTTTAGACGATAAACCTATTGATGAGCATATTAAAATTATGTTCGGAATAGAAAATATGGATTCTAATGATTTATTGAAAAGCTTCCCATTTGCATTCTTTTTTGATGGTGTTGATGAAATCCAGTATGATAAAAAGAATGCAATCATCAAAAGATTGAAAAAGTTTTCCGAGGATTTTATTGGCTCTAATATAATAATAACGTCGAGACCCGATCAAAGCCTTCTTGAGTTAAATACTTATTCCAGATTTAAAATAAAACCTCTGGAATTGAGTCAATCTTACAATCTTTTGAAGTTATATGATGCAAATTCTTATAGTATTGGGAATAATTTAGCCCTTTCAAAAAAATTAATTTCAGAGATTGAACTAATGCGCAATAAAGATAGCATTAGTATTTTAGAATTTTTAACCACACCGCTTTATGTGTCTTTATTATTTTGTTCTTATAAGTTCAAACCGGTAATACCACGGCGAAAAGATCTTTTTTATAGCCAAGTATTTGAAGCTCTTTTTGAAACGCATGATTTAAGCAAAGAAACAGGTTATGTTAGAAAAAAACAATCTGGTTTGGATATTACTGAGTTTTACATATTGCTCAGAAGATTAGCCTTCTGGTGTTTAAAAAATAATGGAAGGCTTGAGTTTACTCGTAGTGAATTTGAAATGGTGATGTTGGAAATATCATCAAATCTAAAAGGGATTACATTCAAACCGTCTTCATTTATTAATGATTTGATTTATGCTGTGCCTATTTTTGTAAAAGAAGGAGCTTTGTTTAGATGGGCTCATAAATCTCTTATGGAGTATTTCTGCGCAGAGTTTATTTGCATAGAGGTTAAAGAAAAAAGAGAGGATTTATTACTTAAGCTATATGAAAGTAATAGTGCAGTGAAGTATAAAAATATATTGGAGCTTTGTTCTGATATAGATTATTCTACTTTTAGAAGATCAGTGTTGCGGAAATGCTTGGAGGATTATCTTTCCTATTATAGAGATTTTTTTGAAAACGCAAATATTAATGACATTGATAAAGAAATATGGAGTAGTGTTACATATTTTTCTGACGTGGAAGTGATGATTACGTCATATGGTAACACAAGTTTAAGTGATTTTTCTTTAATTTGCGAAGATAAAGCATTAGTAAGTAATTTCGAAAATAAGTTTATTGGTTTTAGAGATTATATAACACACATAACATATCCAATATCATTAAAAAATACCGTTATGGAAATATTGAGGTGGAGACACAATGAGTATTTTTATAAAGAAAAAGATTTTTATAAAAGATCAGATGTCGAAACTATTTCAATCCCTGAAAATGTTCCAGTTTTTTGTAGGAATGGAAAGGTAGTTAATTATGACGATGATGTTATTCCGGAATTAATTAGTATATTTCTCCAGTTCAGGCATACGCTAACTATACCGATAATTCGTCATTTATCTGCAGAAAGGGTGCTGGAAGACATTTACTCTGACAAATCAAACGGGGTTGATGCATTACTCCTAGGCTTTTAAAACAACTAATTTTTGGCGGAAGATCACAGGAGTCGAACCTGCCCGGGAACGCTGGCGTCCCCAACTGGATTTGAAGTCCAGCCACCTCACCGGAGATGACGATCTTCCGCGCCTGCATTGCTACATGGAGGCGGGGCGCATTATAGCTACTTTCAGACATTTACCACATACCCCGACACACTTTTTTCACCTCTCTTTTGACCTGAACACCCCCATTTCAGTTAATTCTTAAGAAAATCCTCAGGTTAGCATTTCGTGCTCCGCGACATTTACCCCGATCACAAAAAACAAGAAACGTAATTTGCTAACCAGAAAACGCAATACTCGCTCCTGAAACAATGGTTTAAAACCTCTGTAACCGGTCTCAGTGCCCGTATCGCCACACGGCAGGCATCTGGCGGCCAGCAAAGGATTACAGAACCAGGAGGACGAAAGTATGAAAATCAGTGATGGAAACTGGCTTATTCAACCTGGCCTGACCGTGACGTATCCGGTCCAGGTGTTCGATGTGGAGCAGCAGGGCAATGACCTGGTGGTGTATGTGGCACCGCGTGACGTCCGGGAACGCGCGTGGCAGCTCGATACGTTGATGTTCACCGTCCGGCTCTTCGCACCGCAGGAAGGGATTGTCGGGGTGCGCATCGAGCACTTCCAGGGGGCGCAGGACAAAGGCCCGCACTATCCGCTCAACGTGCTGAAGGACGTAAGGGTCGAGACGGTAAATAACGCCGAATACGCCGAGCTGAAAAGCGGTAATCTCAGCGTGCGCGTCACCAAAGGCGAATTCTGGGCGCTCGATTTTCTGCGTAACGGCCAGCGGATCACCGGCAGTGAACTGAAAAACAACGGCTACGTGCAGGACAGCCACACGAATCGCAACTATCTGTTCGAACGTCTGGATCTGGGCGTCGGGGAAACAGTTTATGGCCTCGGTGAGCGCTTTACCGCCCTGGTGCGCAACGGTCAGCAGGTCGATACCTGGAACCGCGACGGCGGCACCAGCACCGAGCAGTCCTACAAAAATATTCCGTTCTATCTCACCAACCGCGGCTACGGCGTGCTGGTCAACCATCCGGAAAATGTGTCGTTTGAAATCGGCTCGGAGAAGGTCTCCAAAGTACAGTTCAGCGTCGAGGGCGAATATCTGGAGTATTTTGTGATCGACGGCCCGACGCCAAAAGCGGTCCTGGACCGCTACACGCAGTTCACCGGTCGTCCGGCGCTGCCACCGGCGTGGTCCTTCGGCCTGTGGCTCACCACCTCGTTTACCACTAACTACGACGAAGCAACGGTGAACAGCTTCATCGACGGCATGGCCGAACGCGACCTGCCGCTGCACGTCTTCCATTTTGACTGCTTCTGGATGAAGGCCTTCCAGTGGTGTGATTTTGAGTGGGACCCGGTGACTTTCCCGGATCCAGAAGGGATGATCCGCCGCCTGAAAGATAAGGGGCTGAAGGTCTGCGTGTGGATCAACCCGTACATCGGCCAGAAATCGCCGGTGTTTAACGAGCTGAAAGAGAAGGGCTATCTGCTGAAGCGCCCGGATGGCAGCGTGTGGCAGTGGGATAAATGGCAGCCCGGGCTGGCGATTTACGACTTCACTAATCCGGACGCGTGCCGGTGGTACGCCGACAAGCTGAAGGGCCTGGTGGAGATTGGCGTGGACTGCTTCAAAACCGATTTCGGCGAGCGTATCCCGACGGATGTGCAGTGGTTTGACGGTTCCGATCCGCAGAAGATGCACAACCATTACGCCTTCATCTATAACGCGCTGGTGTGGAACGTGCTGAAAGAGACGGTAGGCGAGGAGGAGGCGGTGCTGTTTGCGCGCTCGGCGTCCGTCGGCGCACAGCAGTTCCCGGTGCACTGGGGCGGCGACTGCTATGCCAACTATGAATCAATGGCGGAAAGCCTGCGCGGCGGCCTGTCGATTGGTCTGTCCGGCTTCGGGTTCTGGAGCCACGATATCGGCGGGTTCGAAAACACCGCCCCGGCGCACGTCTACAAACGCTGGTGCGCGTTCGGGCTGTTCTCCAGCCACAGCCGCCTGCATGGCAGCAAATCCTACCGGGTGCCGTGGGCGTACGATGATGAGTCCTGTGACGTGGTGCGCCACTTTACGCAGATGAAATGCCAGCTGATGCCGTACCTCTATCGTCAGGCGGCGCTGGCACGGGAGTGCGGCACGCCGATGCTGCGGGCGATGATGCTGGAGTTCCCGGACGATCCGGCATGTGACTATCTCGACCGTCAGTACATGCTGGGGGATGCCTTGATGGTGGCGCCGGTGTTCTCCGAGGCGGGTGAGGTGCAGTTTTACCTGCCGGAAGGTCGCTGGACGCACTTGTGGCACAACGATGAGGTTCAGGGCTGTCGCTGGCATAAGCAGCAGCACGATTTCATGAGCCTGCCGGTTTATGTGCGCGACAACACCTTGCTGGCGCTCGGTAACAACAAGCACAAACCGGACTACGCCTGGAATGAGGGCACGGCCTTCCAGCTGTTTAACCTGGATGAGGGCGCAACGGCAGTGAGCGAGGTGCCTGCGGCTGACGGTTCGGTGGTATTTACGCTGAAGGCGTCACGCAAGGGCGACACTGTGACCCTTACCGGCGCGGGTGAAGCGCGGAACTGGTCGGTATGCTTGCGCAACGTGCAGAAGGTGAGTGGTGTGAAAGGTGGCTCATACGCGGGAAGCGAGTGGGGCGTGGTGGTGAACGCGGAGGGGGATGAGGTGGTGGTTCACCTTTAATTCCCCTCACCCCAAAGGGGCGAGGGAATGGTTTACTCCCTCTCCCTTTCAGGGAGAGGGCTGGGGTGAGGGTGGTGTTGAAACTACACCACCCGTCATGGTCTGCTGAACCTGCTGTTTATCCATATTTACCGCGCTCAGCTTGCCATTTACCGTTGGCTTCAGCGGGGCATTCGCCTGCACACTCCCGCTGGCAGTCAGCTGAATATTGCCGTCGCCGCTCACCGGCAGCGCGGGCCAGCCCCACTGCTGCAGGATGTTGAGCGGCACGCCGCGCCCGTTCAGGCTCACCGTGGTCTGTCGTTGCGCAAGCTGAGAAACCGTCGCGGTGGCTTCCAGAATGCCTTTCTCGGTAAAGGCGCTCAGATCGGTGATATTGACCGTGGCGGCGTTAGCGTTCAGCGCCAGCGACGGGCGTCGCACGTCCACGCGGTTAAAGGTGGCTGCTGCGCCGTTTAGCGTGGCGCTGCCGCCCCATACGCCCCATTTGTGGTCCTGCGCCAGCTGCAGGTTAGCCCCATAACCATCAAGAGAGGTGATCTGCCACGGGAACGCGGGATCAATGTCGATCACCAGGTTGCGGCTCAGGCCGAATTTCTTCAGCGTCACGCTGTTCAGCCATTCCGGCAGCGGATCCATCCACAGCGTTTTCCAGTTCTGCGGCAGGGTGTACTCCAGCCCGGCGACGGCGACATCGTCCAGTACCAGCGCTTTACCGTCGCGCAGCCAGTTGCCGGAGGTGCGCACCATGCCCCCTTCCCAGCGGGAGGTGAACTGGCGCAGCGCCACGCCCTGCGGAGAGAATTCCGCATTCAGGATCGGGTCGAACAGATGCAGCGAGCCGTAAATAAATTCGCTGGCATTCATGGATAAACGCCCGTCCTGGCTCTGCCAGTCTCCTTTGCTCAGCGTCAGGTTGCGCAGGCTGAGATCCAGATCGGTTACGGCCCAGTCTGGCCCCTGCAGGCGCGCATCGGTGACTTCCAGGCGGCCAATCTGCAAGGAGGGGATGGTATTGAGCGGCGCGAAGAAATCCAGCAGCGATTTATCGCTCTGCAGGCGGATCTCGTTCAGGCGCATGGTGTCGATGACCCAGCTTCCGTCGGCGTTGCGCAGGGCGGAGCCGGTAAGCGAGCCGCGCGCCATATCGGCACCGATGGTGTTCAGCACCACCTCCTTGCCGTTCAGCTGGCCCTGGATCAGCACGTTAGTGGCCGGTACCCCGTTCAGGGTGAGCGAACCCGCGCTCATCTGGATCTGCGCATTTTTGCCCAGCACGTTACCCGCTTCTGGCTGCCACGGGCTGACACCGCCCGTCACTTTTTGCGCGCTTAAATCCCACTCCGTGTTGGGGCTGTTGAAGGCCATTTTGTTTAGCTGCAGACGGTCTGCCTGGAAGGGCATCGGCGCGGTCTGCGGAGAGAGGTTCAGCGTGCCATCGACCAGGGTGATGGTGTCCATATGCAGCGGATCGGTGAGCTGTCGGCTGCCAAGACCAATATCGACTTTTTTAGCCACCAGCGTGGCGGGCTGACCGTCGCGGCCAAAGGTGACGTTTTCCAGAAGGATGTGGGAAGGCGACGAAAAGCGGTGGTCCATCAGGTCGAAACTGAGTTCGTAATCGGTGTTCACCGTTACCCAACTGCTGACCTGTGACGCACCCCAGCGGGTCTGAAGCAGAAAATAGAGTGCCAGCAGCACAAGGAGCAGGGCTACCAGAAGATAGACGAGCAGCTTTCCAATAAATTTCATGGTCTTCCTTCCCGCGAAACGTACATAAAGGAGTTATGCACGATTTACGCGCAATGCTCAAGGCGGGAATGGTGTAAAGAGATGTCACGGCAGGCATTGACAGCCTGCCGTGAGGACAATCAGTTTTTCTCTGGCGGGAAAACGAGGTTCAGCACGATAGCGGTGATACCGCCAGCGGCGATGCCGGAAGAGAGCAGGTTTTTCACCCAGTCCGGGGCAAACTGCAGGATCAGCGGCTGCTGAGAAACGCCCAGACCCACGGCCAGCGACAGGGCAATAATCATGATCGCGCGGCGGTTCAGTGGCTCGCGGGAGACGATTCGCACGCCTGAGGCCGCGATAGTACCGAACATCACCAGCGTTGCTCCGCCCAGAACCGGCTCAGGGATGTGCTGCACAAAGCCACTCACGGCCGGGAACAGGCCAAGGACAATCAGCATCAGCGCCACCACAAACCCGACATAACGGCTGGCCACGCCGGTCAGCTGGATCACGCCGTTGTTCTGCCCGAAGCAGGAGTTCGGGAATGTATTAAACACGGCAGAGACAAAGGAGTTCAGACCGTTTGCCAGCACGCCGCCTTTCAGACGCTTCATGTACAGCGGGCCGGACACCGGCTGCTCCGAGACATCGGAGGTGGCGGTGATATCGCCGATGGTCTCCAGGGAGGTGATCATAAAGACCAGCATCAGCGGCAGCAGCAGACCCCAGTCAATGCCCAGGCCGTAGTACAGTGGCGTTGGAACGGTGATCAGCGCGCTGTTGGTCGGCGCGGTGTTTTCCGGCAACATGCCCAGCGCCCACGCCAGCAGGTAACCGGCCGCCATGGCGATCACCAGCGAGGCCACGCGCAGGTACGGGTTACGCTGACGGTTGAGCAGAATAATGATGGCCAGCACCACGCCAGCCAGCAGCAGGTTTTTTGGTGCGCCAAAGGTGTGATCGCTCATTGCGGCATAGCCCCCACCGATGGAGGTCAGCCCCACCTGAATCAGCGACAGACCGATAATCATCACCACCACGCCCGAGACCAGCGGGGTGATGACGCGGCGAGCCAGATGCAGAACACGGGAGATCACCATCTCCGTGCAGCTGGCCAGCATCAGCGTGCCGAACAGCGCCGCCATCATGGTCGGGACATCCGCCCCGCCGGTTTTTAACGCCGTACCGCCCATGATCAGCGGTGCCACAAAGTTAAAACTGGTACCCTGAATCGACAGCAAGCCAGACCCCACCGGACCCCAGGCTTTAATTTGAATAATTGAGGCTACGCCGGAGGCGAAGAGGGACATGCTGATGATGTGCTGCGTATCCTGAGCCGGTAAACCCAGCGCCTGACAGATCAACAGCGCCGGGGTGATCACCGCAACAAACATGGCCAGAAGATGCTGGCAGGCAGCGAAGAGCGTCTGCGGAAGCGGTGGGCGGTCTTCAAGACGGTAAATCAGTTCGCTATTTTGCTTCTGCGCAATCGGTTGCGCATCAGGAGACTCTATGCTGTTAACGGACATCGACGATAATCCCACGGTGGAAAAGCGGGCATTTTATCTGACCACCTGGTAAAAGCAAACGATTGCCAGCAAAAAAAAGAGAGAAAATCTGCCGGTATGAGCAGGTTTTCTACAACGTGGAGGAAAAAAAAATTACACTTTTCGCGCCGGTAGCTCATGACGAGCATAAGCCGGCCCAGGATAACGCCGCGTGTGTATGGAACACGCGCATAACAGGAGCCTCTTATGATTCATCTCGATACGTTGTCGACCCTTGTTGCCGCAACGCTGGTTCTTCTGCTTGGTCGCAAGCTGGTACACAGTGTTTCCTTTCTGAAAAAGTACACCATTCCTGAACCTGTTGCCGGTGGGTTGCTGGTGGCGCTGGCCCTGCTGGTGTTGAAAAAAAGCATGGGCTGGGAAATCGATTTCGATATGTCCCTCAAAGATCCGCTGATGCTGGCCTTCTTTGCCACTATCGGCCTGAACGCCAACCTGGCGAGCCTGCGCTCGGGCGGTAAGGTGCTGGGCGTGTTTCTGATTGTCGTGGTTGGTCTGCTGCTGATGCAAAACGCCATCGGCATCGGTATGGCGTCTCTGCTGGGGCTGGATCCGCTGATGGGTCTGCTGGCTGGCTCCATCACTCTGTCCGGCGGGCACGGTACCGGGGCGGCGTGGAGTAAGCTGTTTATCGAGCGCTATGGCTTTGAAAACGCAACGGAAGTGGCGATGGCCTGCGCGACCTTTGGTCTGGTGCTTGGCGGTCTGATTGGCGGCCCGGTAGCGCGCTACCTGGTGAAGCACTCCACCACGCCGGACGGCAGACCGGACGATGAACTGGTCCCCACCGCGTTCGAAAAGCCGGACGTTGGCCGCACCATCACCTCGCTGGTGATGATTGAAACCATCGCCATGATCGCCATCTGTCTGACGCTGGGTAAAGTGGTTGCGCAATGGCTGGCGGGCACGGCCTTTGAGCTGCCGACCTTTGTTTGTGTGCTGTTTATCGGGGTGATCCTGAGCAATGGTCTGGCCCTGATGGGCTTCTATCGCGTGTTTGAACGTGCGGTCTCGGTGCTGGGTAACGTCTGCCTGTCGCTGTTCCTGGCGATGGCCCTGATGAGCCTTAAGCTGTGGGAGCTGGCGTCGCTGGCGCTGCCGATGGTAGCCATTCTGGCGGTGCAGGCGCTGTTTATGGCGCTCTATGCCATGTTTGTTACCTGGCGCATGATGGGCAAAAACTACGATGCCGCGGTGCTGGCGGCGGGGCACTGTGGGTTTGGTCTGGGTGCCACGCCAACGGCAATCGCCAATATGCAGGCAATCACCGAACGTTTCGGGCCTTCGCACATGGCGTTTCTGGTGGTACCGATGGTTGGGGCATTCTTTATTGATATCGTCAACGCGCTGGTGATCAAGCTGTACCTGATGCTGCCGATGTTCGCCTGAGATCAGGCGTTGGAGTAGCGCTCAGTTTCCGGCATCCAGCGCTCAATTAACGCTGCCGCCTGTTCGGGGTAGCGTTCATGAATATGGCGGGCAAGGCGCTGAACTTCAGGGATCATGGCCTGATCGCGCAGCAAATCTGCCACTTTGAATTCAGCGTTCCCGGTCTGACGTGTGCCCAGGAGCTCGCCCGGGCCACGGATCTCCAGGTCTTTTTGCGCAATGACGAATCCGTCGTTGCTGTCACGCAGTACCTGCAAACGCATCTGCGCGGTTTTTGAGAGCGGGGCTTTGTAGAGCAGAACGCAATGTGAGGCCACCGCACCACGGCCCACGCGGCCACGCAACTGGTGTAACTGCGCAAGCCCCAGACGCTCCGGGTTTTCGATGATCATCAGACTGGAGTTTGGCACATCCACGCCCACTTCAATCACCGTTGTGGCGACCAGCAAATGCAGCTCGCCCTGTTTGAAGGATTGCATGACGGCCTGTTTTTCTGCGGGCTTCATGCGACCATGCACCAGGCCCACCTTCAGTTCCGGTAGCGCCAGCTTCAGCTCTTCCCACGTTGCTTCTGCGGCCTGCGCTTCAAGCAGGTCAGACTCCTCAATCAGCGTGCAGACCCAGTACGCCTGACGTCCTTCATGGGTGCAGGCGTTGCGCACGCGATCGATGATGTCGCTGCGGCGGGTATCCGGGATGGCCACCGTCGTGACCGGCGTACGGCCCGGCGGCAGCTCGTCAATGGTGGAGGTGTCCAGATCGGCGTATGCGGTCATCGCCAGGGTTCGCGGAATAGGCGTGGCGGTCATGATCAGCTGGTGCGGATGGAAGCCCTGCTGCAGCCCTTTTTCCCACAGCGCCAGGCGCTGATGCACGCCAAAGCGGTGCTGTTCGTCGATGATCACCAGCGCGAGGCCGTTAAACTGCACCTGCTCCTGGAAGATGGCATGGGTACCGACAATCATCTGCACCTCACCGCGAGCGATGGCGTCCTGTTGCGCAAGACGCGCTTTGCCCTTTTGTTTTCCGGCAAGCCAGCCCACCTCAATGCCCAGCGGGGCGAACCAGGCGCGGAAGTTATTCGCGTGCTGCTCCGCCAGCAGTTCCGTCGGCGCCATCAGCGCCACCTGCTTGCCGTGGGCAATGGCGCGCAGGGCTGCCAGGGCGGCAACCAGCGTTTTACCTGAGCCTACATCGCCCTGCACCAGGCGCATCATGGGCACATCAAGCGCCATATCGCGTTCGATCTCGGCGGTGACGCGCGCCTGGGCACCGGTAGGTTTAAACGGCAGGGAGGCCAGCAGCTTATCCTTGAGCTCATCACGCGGACTTAAGGGTTGGGCATGAAAACGCTGCGCACCGGCGCGCAGCGCCAGCATGCTCAGGTTATGCGCCAGTAATTCCTCAAGGATAAGACGCCGTTGGGCGGGGTGTTTGCCGCTTTCTAAATCGCTGAGCTGCAGCGTGGGCGGCGGGCGATGCAGCGTACGCAGCGCTTCCGGCAGGCTCATCATTCCCTGCGCCAGCTCAGGCGGCAGCAGCTCGGTGATGGCGCAGGTATCGAGTAATTCCAGGGCCTGGTCGGTGAGCTTACGCAGCGTCGCCTGTTTGATACCTTCCGTTGTCGGGTAGACCGGGGTGAGCGTCTCCTGCAGCTCCGGCGTGCTGAGATCGCCCTGCACGCGGTACTCCGGGTGGATCATCTCTGCGCCATATTTCCCGCGTTTGGCTTCGCCATACGCCAGCACCCGGCGGCCTGTTGCAAGGCTGTTTTTCATCGCCGCGTTGAAGTTGAAAAAGCGCATGGTGAGAATGCCGGTGCCGTCGCTGATTTGGCAGGTCATCATCCGGCGGCCGCCAAAGGTGATATTGCAGTTCAGCACCTCACCCTCAACGGTGGCGTAAATCGCGGGCAGCAGATCGCCAATCTTATAAAGTTGCGTGCGGTCTTCATAACGCAGGGGGAGGTGGAGCAGGAGATCCTGCACGGTGTGCAGGCCAATTTTGCCCAGTTTACTGCTTTGCGCCGCGCCCACGCCCGTCAGGCTATTGAGCGGGATGGCATCCAGCAGGCGGCCTTTCATCGGTTACCCTGCGTACTGCATGGTGGCCCACCACCCGGCATCGGCTTCAATTTCGCCCTGCGCGTTGACGTGGGGGTAAGGCAATTTTTTCTGCTTTGCAACACGAGCCAGCACCGGATAGCCGCCTTCAAACAGCAGGCGCTGCTGTTCGTCTTCCGGCAGCATGCTGTTGCTGCGCTCGTACATCCCGGCGTTCTGACGCTGGCGTTGGGCTTCATACAGAATGAGCGCGGAGGCCACAGAGACATTCAGGGACTGCACCATGCCGATCATGGGGATGATGATGTCCTGATCCGCCAGATCCAGCGCTTCCTGAGTGATCCCGGTTTTCTCCTGACCCATCAAAATGCAGGTCGGACGGGTGTAGTCGATCTCGCGGAAATCGACCGCTTTGGCAGACAGGTTGGTGGCAAGAATTTGCATACCGCGACCTTTCAGGTGCGATACGGCTTCTCCGATGGTCTGATGGGTTTTGACGGACACCCAGCTGTTACTGCCTGCGGCTGTCGACGCCATGGTGCGCATGCGGGCACCGGGCCAGACGGCGTGCACTTCATGCACGCCGACGGCGTCTGCGGTACGGACAATGGCAGAGACGTTATGAGGTTTATGGACCTGCTCCATGCAGACCGTCAGATCAGGCTGACGCCTGGCGAGCATTTCGCAGATACGTGCATAACGTTGTGCATTCATAAAACTAGTTTCGGTTTCGGGTGACTTTAATGACGTCCGGCATGACGCGGATCTTGCGCATAATATTTGCCAGATGCACGCGGTCGCGGGCGGTCAGACGAATAAAGGCGCTGTACACGCGGCCATCTTTTTCTTCCGTGTTCAGGCTCTGAATGTTGGAAGAAGCCGTGTTGATCGCTGCCGTCAGGTTCGCCAGGGCACCCTGGTGGTTGAACATATCCACCTTAATTTCGGTGATAAATTCCTGCGCCGTCTCTTTATCCCACTCGACCGCCATAAACTTCTCCGCCTCTTTTTGATAGCCGCGGATGTTACGACAAGATTCATGGTGGATAACCAGCCCTTTGCCCGGGCTGACATGCGCAATAATCGGATCGCCGGGAATTGGACGGCAACACTTCGCAAAGGTGATAAGCACCCCGTCCGCGCCTTTGATCGGCAGATGCGCGTGACCGGATGCGCCAGGTGCGGAAGGTATTGCTTCGCCCTGCTGCAGGTTTTTGGCTACCACGACGCTCATGGCGTTACCCAGCCCAATTTCCGCCAGCAGATCGTCCAGAGAGGTGAGCTTCATCCGGTCGAGTTCACGCTGGATATGTTCTGGTGGGATCTCTGCCAGCTTACGGCTGCCACCCAACGCATGGTTGAGCAGACGACGCCCAAGGCTGACGGAGTCATCACGCTTGAGGTTTTTCAGCAGCTGACGGATTTTGGCGCGCGCTTTGGAGCTCACAACAAAGTTCAGCCAGGCCGCGTTTGGACGTGCGCCCGGTGCGGTGATGATTTCGACTGTCTGGCCGCTGGCGAGCGGTTGAGACAGCGGATAAGGCTGTCTGTCAACGCGTGCGCCTACGCAGGCGTGGCCGATATCGGTATGCACGGCATACGCGAAGTCGACCGGGGTCGCGCCCGCAGGCAGTTCGACAATACGCCCTTCAGGCGTGAAAACGTAAATCTCATCCGGGAAGAGATCGGATTTTACGCTCTCGATAAATTCAAACGAGCTACCCGCACTCTGCTGCAGCTCCAGCAGGCTCTGCATCCAGCGCTGGGCGCGAATTTGTGCCGTGGTGCTGCTTTCACCACCGTGCTCTTTATAGGCCCAGTGTGCGGCGACACCCATCTCCGCCATCTGGTCCATGTCTTCTGTGCGGATCTGCACTTCAACAGGGACGCCATGCGGGCCGATCATCGAGGTATGCAAAGATTGATAGCCGTTCGCTTTTGGTATGGCGATGTAATCTTTCATGCGCCCTGGACGCGGCTTGTAGAGGCTGTGCATCTGCCCCAGCACGCGATAGCAGGTATCGGCGTCGTGGACGATCACGCGGAACGCGTAGATATCCATTATCGAGTGAAAACGCTGCTCTTTGAGCACCATTTTGCAGTAAATAGAGTACAGGTGTTTTTCGCGACCGCTCACGCGGCAGGGAATGCCCGCTTCCTGTAAACGTCCTTCAATTTCCGAGAGGATCTTTTGAATCATCTCTTTACGGTTACCGCGGGCGGCTTTCACCACCTCTTTAATGACGCGATAGCGGTTCGGGTACAACGCTTCAAAACCCAGCTCTTCCAGCTCGGTTTTAATATGATGGATACCTAAACGGTGCGCCAGCGGACTGTAGATTTCGAGGGTTTCACGGGCAATGCGGCGACGTTTGTCCGGGCGGAGTGAGCCCAGCGTGCGCATGTTGTGGGTACGGTCAGCGAGTTTGATGAGAATGACGCGGATATCCTGCACCATCGCCATAATCATCTTGCGAAAGTTTTCGGCTTGCGCCTCTTTCTTGTCGCGGAAGTTCAGCTTATCAAGCTTGGACACCCCTTCCACCAGTTCGGCAACGCTTTTGCCAAACAGCTGTTCCATATCCTGGTAAGTGGCAGGGGTATCTTCGATCACGTCGTGCAGCAGAGCGGCCATCAGCGTTTCATAGTCGAGTTTCATCTCGGCCAGAATACAGGCCACCGCTACCGGGTGCGTGATATAGGGTTCACCGCTTGAACGTGTCTGGCCCTCGTGAGCGTCACGTGCAACGAGATAAGCCTGCTGAAGACGCTTAATCTGGTCTTCAGGCAGGTAAGTTTGAATCAGTTGATTCAGGCTTTCAAACAGATACAAGGGCGACCCGCAGGTTTAATTAACGACGACCTTCAGCAATGGCGGTTACGGCCTGCAGTTCTGCGGCTTCCTGCTCTTGCTGCTCCTGGCGCTCACGTACGTCGAGGATCTGGTTGTTGATCAGACCTTCTTCGATTTCGCGAAGTGCAATTACGGTGGTTTTATCGTTTTCTTCCGGTACCAGCGGATCTTTTCCGCCTACCTGCATCTGACGAGCGCGACGCGCGGCGACCAGCACCAGGTCAAAACGGTTACCAATTTTCTCTACAGCGTCCTGAACAGTTACGCGTGCCATACTTAAAATGCTCCACAGGTGAAGAAATGACTGGGCATAATACTGAAAGTGGGTTCAGTCTGCCAACAGTTTGGTGATTAATGCGTCATGTCGCTGCTTCTGGCGGCTCATACGCAGACGTTCTGCGCGAAGGATGGTTTTGAGATCGCTCAGTGCGGCATCAAAATCATCATTCACAATAAGGTAATCATATTCGGCGTAATGGCTCATTTCTGCAACTGCCTGTTCCATACGCTTTGCAATGACCTCTTCGCTGTCCTGACCGCGGCCACGCAGGCGGCGATCCAGCTCATCTTTCGACGGCGGTAAAATAAAGATACTGCGCGAATCAGGCATTTTCTTGCGAATTTGCTGTGCGCCCTGCCAGTCGATATCCAGGAACACATTCACGCCGGTTGCCAGAACCTGCTCAATGGTTTCACGCGAAGTACCGTAGTAGTTCCCGAAAACTTCTGCGTGTTCAAGAAACGCGTCTCGGCCAATCATCGCTTTAAATTCGTCGTGATCGACAAAGAAATAGTGTTCACCGTGCACTTCACCCGGACGCGGTTTACGCGTGGTGTGTGAAACAGAAACCTGAGTGTCATACAACGGTTGGGTTTTTAACAGTGCCTGAATAAGGCTGGATTTACCCGCGCCACTAGGGGCAGAAACAATATAAAGCGTGCCTTGAGCCATGAGAGTCTTTTGTATGTGTTAACGAAGAAGTCCTACATACGGGCTTATTATACACGTCGCCGCTGTGTGACGTAGCCTTTGTCACACTTTTTCCCCTGGATTATTGCATTTTGCGTGTCGTTTTCAGGTTTTACCTGTGTTTTGCAGCAACATAAATTCACTCTGGATAGCGCCTCGCAAAGCGCAATGTTGCCATTAGCGTAGTTTTCGTCGCCGGGTTATACCTCCAGCAACGTAAAGGAGGGGTAGCAATGTGGCGATGGATAAGCGGCTTCATGCTGTTGTGGTGTGGTTCTGCGGCGGCGGTGTGCCCGGTGTGGTCTCAGGCGAGGGCGGAGAAAGAGATTGCGACGTTAAGTGCGCAAATCAAACGCTGGGATGACGCCTACTGGCAGCAGGGTATCAGCGAAGTGAACGATGAAGTGTATGACCAGCTCAACGGGCGGTTAAAACAGTGGCAGCACTGTTTTGGGCATGCATCACCTGACGCAGCACTTCCCGCCCTGACGGGACGTATCAAACACCCTGTCGCCCATACAGGGGTTCATAAGGTGAGCAGTAAAGAAGAGCTTGGCCAGTGGATGCATGCCCGGCGCAATCTCTGGATGCAACCCAAAGTTGACGGTGTAGCGGTAACGCTGGTGTATCGGGGGGGAACATTGGCTCAGGCCATTAGCCGTGGCGATGGGCTAAAAGGTGAAGACTGGACATCGCAGGTGCGTTTAATACCGTCGGTGCCACAACACCTTTCCGGCGCGCTGGCGAACAGCGTGTTACAGGGGGAGCTTTTTTGGCAGCGTGAAAATCACATTCAGCAGCAGATGGGCGGAATGAATGCACGCGCAAAAGTCGCAGGTGCGATGATGCGCCAGCAGGATAACGCGTTTTTGAGAGAGGTTGGGGTATTCATCTGGGCCTGGCCAGACGGGCCAAAAGAGATGAAAACCGCACTGGCGGAACTGTCTGACGCGGGGTTTACCCTGACGGCGCGCTATACCTTGCCCGTAGAGCATATTGAGGCTGTCGAAAAGCAGCGCTCAGCGTGGCACACCGCAGCATTACCCTTTGCCACGGACGGCATTGTGGTTCGCTCGGCGGATGAACTGCCGGGTGAAAACTGGCTGCCGGGAGAGGGCAGTTGGGTTGTTGCATGGAAATATCCCCCTGTCGCGCAGGTTGCTGAAGTACGGGATATTCACTTCACTGTGGGCCGTACGGGTAAAATTGCCGTTGTGGCGGCGCTGGAGCCGGTACGGCTGGATGATAAACAGGTGCAGCGGGTTAGCATGGGGTCCGTTGGCCGCTGGCAAAGGCTGGATATCGCGCCGGGCGACCAGATCCAGGTAAGCCTGGCCGGGCAGGGGATCCCCCGATTCGACAAAGTCGTCTGGCGAGGGACCGACCGGCAAAAACCAGAACCTCCAGTCCCGCAGTACCATTCTCTCAGCTGTTTTTACGCTTCACCGGAATGTATGGAGCAGTTCTTTGCCCGGCTGACGTGGCTCAGTTCTAAGCAGGGGCTGGATATTGCCGGTTTAGGCGAGTCAGGCTGGCGGTCGCTCTGGCAGGCACATCGCTTTGAACATATTTTCTCATGGCTGTTGTTAACCCAGGCGCAGCTGCAAACCACGCCGGGGTTTTCGGCTGCACGCGGACTGGCGCTCTGGCATCAGTTTAATCTGGTGCGCGAGCGGCCTTTTATTCGTTGGATCATGGCGATGGGTGTTCCGCTGGCTCAGGCGACTCTGAAAGCCGCCGGAGAGCTATCATGGCAGACCATGCACCAGCGTAGCGCTATGGACTGGCAGACCTTGCCGGGGACCGGAGAAGAGAAAGCGCGGCAAATCGTTAACTGGCTCCACGCGCCGGAGGTGGATGTGCTGGCAAAGTGGCTGGCTGAACAGCACATCAAGGGATTCTGAAATTAGTGAGCGCTGTGTTTGTAGTGAAACACCGGCAGGCCGAGCTTCAGTCGCAACGCCAGCATGCGGGCCGTAAAGCCGAACAGCAGCGTGGAGATGACCACCACATCATGGTTCGAAACATAATGCTGCAGGGCAATATAGAGCACCGCTGCGGCGAAGGAGATGCCGGCATACAGCTCTTTTTGAAAGACCAGAGGAATGCGCTTGCAGAACATATCGCGCAGCACGCCTCCAAACACCCCGGTCACCACGGCGGCAATGGTGGCGATAACTGGCCCTTCGCCCATATCGAGTGCGATTTGTGCGCCAATGATGGAAAAGACAATCAGCCCGAGCGCATCAAGCACCAGAAACAGGCGACGCAGATGGGTCATAACGGGCGCGACAATCGTGGTTACTACGGCGGCGGTCGCCACAATAATCACGTACTCGGGGTTTTTCACCCAGCCCAGCGGGTAATGGCCCAGCAGAATATCGCGCACGGAACCGCCGCCCAGCGCGGTCGCTGTGGCAATAATGATCACGCCGAAGGTATCCATTCGGCGACGACCGGCTGCAAGCGCGCCAGTCATGGCTTCTGCAGTGATGCCAATGAGATAAAGAGTGTGAAGCAGCATATAACCTCCGGTGTGAAGCCGGGAAGGTTAACGTTTTGTGCGCACGATCACGATTGAGATTTTCTAAAGTGAGCAGGTTTGCCCTATAAAATTTTATCAACCCATAGTGGAGAAGGTTGATTGGTGGCGGCAAAGCGAGAAAAGACGGGTTAAAATGGATTAGAAATAGTAATGGGTGACGTCGGTCGACGCCACCCGAATAGTATTACTCAATATTCTGGATCTGCTCGCGCATTTGCTCAATCAGTACCTTGAGCTCAATGGCGGAATTCGTTACGTCAGCATTGATTGATTTAGACGCCAGGGTATTCGACTCGCGGTTGAATTCCTGCATCATAAAGTCGAGACGACGCCCAACGGCTTCTTTCTTCTTCAGAATGTTGTAGGTCTCTTTAACGTGTGCTTCCAGACGGTCCAGCTCTTCGGCCACGTCAACGCGCTGCGCCATCAATACCAGCTCTTGCTCCAGACGGTTATTTTCCAGCTGAACTTCCGCTTCTTCCAGTTTGGCAACCAGACGCTCGCGCTGCCACTGCAGCACTTCCGGCATATGGGTACGTACTTTTGCCACTTCGGCGCTGACGCCTTCAAGGCGCTGTTCAATCATCGCTTTCAGTGCCTGGCCTTCGGTTTCGCGAGCAACAATAAAGTCATCCAGCGTGCTGTCGAGGGCGGCAAGGATTTCAGCGGCAATTGCATCCAGATCCTGCTCTCCGGCAGCCATGACGCCAGGCCAGCGCAGAATATCAACCGGATTAATTTCGCCTTCGTCGCTTTGCATTTTGACCCAGTTCGCCGCATTGACGAGCTGTTTTGCCAGTTTTTCGTTGAGGATCAGTTCGCCCTGCGCGCTGGCATCCGGCTCAAAACGCAGGTTACATTCCACTTTGCCGCGCGTCAGACGCGTACGGATACGCTCACGCACCACAGGCTCAAGGCTGCGGAACTGCTCCGGCATACGGAAATAGGTTTCCAGATAGCGCTGGTTTACCGAACGCATTTCCCAGGTAGCGCTACCCCAGCTACCCTTGATTTCACGCCGGGCGTAGGCGGTCATACTGCGGATCATAGATATTCCCGTTTTTAAAGGAGAGATGGGGGGATTATAGCTTTCAGGGGCTTCTCAGGATAGGAATAAGCGTCCTTTATCCGTATAATGCGCAGCCACATTCGTTTCAAGCCGGAGAATTCATCATGCGTCCAGCAGGTCGTAGCGCCAATCAGGTGCGTCCCGTCACCCTGACCCGTAACTATACAAAACACGCTGAAGGCTCCGTTCTGGTTGAGTTTGGTGACACCAAAGTGCTGTGCACGGCTTCCATTGAAGAAGGCGTTCCGCGCTTCCTGAAAGGTCAGGGCCAGGGCTGGATCACGGCTGAATACGGCATGCTGCCGCGTGCAACGCATACCCGTAATGCCCGTGAAGCGGCAAAGGGTAAGCAGGGCGGCCGTACCATGGAAATTCAGCGCCTCATCGCGCGTGCGCTGCGCGCCGCTGTTGATCTGAAAACGCTGGGCGAATTCACCATTACCCTGGACTGCGACGTCATTCAGGCTGACGGTGGCACGCGTACTGCATCGATTACCGGTGCCTGTGTGGCGCTGGCGGATGCCCTGAATAAACTGGTTGCGGCCGGTAAGCTGAAAACAAACCCAATGAAAGGGATGGTTGCCGCGGTGTCCGTCGGTATCGTTAACGGTGAAGCGCTTTGCGATCTGGAATACGTAGAAGACTCCGCCGCCGAAACTGACATGAACGTGGTGATGACCGAAGACGGACGTATCATCGAGGTGCAGGGCACCGCAGAAGGCGAACCGTTTACCCACGAAGAACTTCTCACCTTGCTGGCTCTGGCCCGAGGGGGAATTGAATCTATTGTAACGACGCAGAAAGCGGCGTTAGAAAATTGATTTTAAAGGCGACCAATGAGTCGCCTTTTTTTTGCCTGTAAGACAGAAAAGACAAAGGAGCGAATCCATGAAACCGTATCAGCGCCAGTTTATTGAGTTTGCGCTTAACAAGCAGGTCCTCAAGTTTGGCGAGTTTACGCTGAAATCCGGGCGCAAGAGTCCCTATTTCTTCAATGCCGGGCTGTTCAATACCGGGCGCGATCTGGCGCTGTTAGGCCGTTTCTATGCCGAAGCGCTGGTGGATTCAGGGATTGATTTCGACCTGCTGTTTGGCCCGGCCTATAAGGGCATTCCGATTGCGACCACCACCGCGGTTGCGCTGGCAGAACACCATGACCGCGACGTGCCGTACTGCTTTAACCGTAAAGAGGCCAAAACCCACGGTGAAGGCGGCAACCTGGTCGGCAGCCCACTGCAGGGGCGCGTGATGCTGGTGGACGACGTCATCACCGCGGGTACCGCCATTCGCGAATCCATGGAGATTATCCAGGCCAACGGCGCGACGCTGGCTGGCGTGTTGATTTCTCTGGACCGCCAGGAACGGGGTCGTGGTGAAATCTCGGCCATTCAGGAAGTTGAACGTGATTACAACTGTAAAGTGACGTCAATCATCAATCTGAAAGACCTGATTGCGTATCTGGAAGAGAAGCCAGAGATGGCGGATCATCTGGCTGCGGTGCGGGCATATCGCGAAGAGTTTGGCGTGTAATGGAATTGCCCGGTGGCGCGTCGCTTGCCGGGCCTGCGCAATTTGTGGGCCGGATAAGGCGTAGCCGCCATCCGGCAACGACGTTACTGCAACTGCGCCGCCACTAATGGCCAACGGGCGTCGAAATCGTCCGTTGGGCTGTATTTGAACTCACTGCGTACAAAACGGGAGAGCATCCCTTCGCAAAACGCCAGGATCTGGCTTGCCAGCAGCGTTTCATCCGTGCTGTAACCTTCGCCTTCACGCATTTTCTTCTCACGCAGTACCTGGCGCAGCTGCGCTTCAATACGCTCGAATAGCTGGTTGATGCGACCCTGCAGTCTGTCCTGCTCAAACATCAGCGCATGGCCAGTCAGAATACGGGTCAGGCCCGGGTTACGTTCTCCAAATCCCAGAATCAACTGCACAATCAGACGCAGACGCGCGGTGGTGTCTTTTTCGTCTTTCAGAATCAGGTTGATGCGCGTGATCAGACTGTCTTCGATAAACTCGATCAGGCTGTCGAACATCCGGGTTTTGCTCGGGAAATGACGGTACAGCGCCGCTTCAGACACGCCTACAGAGGCGGCCAGTTTTGCGGTGGTGATGCGTTGACTGCCATCGCTGGATTCAAGCATCAGAGCCAGAGATTGAAGTATTTCTTCGCGACGGTTCCTTTTCGCGGTTTGTTTTTCTGCCATGTTGCAAAATACCCCTGAAAATAAGCACTTGTCAGGCTGGCATCCACACAGCGACCGCAAACTGGCGTTTGCGGTTTGTTATGACATTATGGCGCTGTGAGATGCGTGTCTGTCGGGCGGTTATTTGCGCCCGGAATGGCCGAAGCCGCCTTCGCCACGGTCGGTGGCATCAAAGTCTGCCACCAGGTTAAATTCTGCCTGCACCACAGGTACAAAGACCATCTGCGCGATACGCTCGCCCGGTTCAATGGTGAAGCTGTCCTGACCCCGGTTCCAGACGGAGACCATCAGCTGGCCCTGGTAGTCAGAGTCGATCAGGCCGACCAGGTTACCCAGCACGACACCATGCTTATGACCCAGGCCTGAACGTGGCAGGATCACCGCCGCCAGTGAAGGGTCAGCAATGTGAATCGCCAGGCCCGTTGGGATCAGGGTGGTCGCACCCGGAGCCAGTTCTACGGCGTCATCGAGACAGGCGCGCAGGTCAAGACCGGCAGAGCCGGAGGTGGCATAGGTTGGCAGCGGGAATTGCTCGCCAACACGCGGGTCCAGAATCTTAACGTCGATTTTTTTCATCATAACGGGTAACGATCTCGTCCAGTAATTGTTGGCCCAGGAGTTCCTTGCGCTCAAGCGGTAAGATTTTATCTCCATCCTGCCAGAAAAGGTGCAGTGCGTTGCTGTCGCTGTTAAATCCTTGCGTGGCCAGCGATACGTCATTCGCGCAAATCAAATCGAGGTTTTTGCGGGTACGTTTTTGCCGGGCATATTCTTCCACATTATTTGTTTCTGCGGCAAACCCAACAACGTAAGGACGATGGGTTTTCAGCGCGGCGACACCAGCAACGATATCCGGGTTTTTCACCATTTTTAGTGTTAATTCATCGCCTTGCTTTTTGATTTTGGCATCAGAAATGGTCTCTGCGCGGTAGTCCGCGACGGCAGCACAACCGATAAAAATCTGCTGGTTTTGCGCACGGGCCTGTACCGCGGCCTCCATTTCCAGCGCGGTGGTGACGTCAATACGCTGCACAAAAGGCGGCGTAGGTAACGAGACCGGGCCACTGACCAGCGTGACGTTCGCGCCGCGTTTCGCCGCTGCGGCCGCAATCGCAAAGCCCATTTTACCGGAGCTGTGGTTGGTAATGTAACGTACCGGATCCAGCGGCTCGCGCGTTGGGCCAGCTGTAATCATGATGTTGAGATGTTGCAGGTCGTTGACAGGCGAAAAATGGGCCGCGGCCATATCGACAATAGTCAATGGATCAAGCATACGGCCTGGGCCGACATCGCCACAGGCCTGGCTCCCGCTGTCCGGCCCCCAGATCAGCAGGCCGCGCGAGGCCAGCGTCTGTAGATTATGCTGGGTCGCGGCATTGCGATACATCTGCTGATTCATGGCCGGCACAACGGCAACAGGGGCGGGCGTAGCCAGACAAATGGTCGAAACCAGATCGTTCGCCATCCCGGCGGCAACGCGGGCAATTAAATCGGCCGTGGCGGGGGCAAGGATAACCAGGTCTGCCCATTTCCCAAGCTCAATATGGCCCATCGCGGCTTCTGCGGCAGGGTCAAGCAGGCTGTCAGATACCGGGTATCCTGAAACGGCCTGCAGGCTCAGAGGAGTGATAAAGGCTTTTCCGCCCTCGGTTATCGCGACCCGTACGTCGGCCCCGCGCTCGCGCAGACGGCGCACCAGTTCCGGCGTTTTATAGGCTGCAATGCCGCCGCTAACGCCAAGAACGATTTTTTTACCGGCCAGGCTCATCATGATTCTTTCCTGTTGGGTTTCACCAGAGAGCGGGCATTTTATCACAATCCCAAAAACGGGGTGATCTTGTCCTTCGGTCACTTTGCGAGGCGTTACGCAAGAACGAGACGCGAGAGTCAGGTACCTGAGTAGCCTATGGCAAGATGGGCAAAAAACAGGGAGAAAAAGCATGGACGACGAGGATGAACTGCTCTTGCCGCGCGAAAAATTGCTGCGCTATGGCGTTACTTTGCTAAAAGATGAGGAACTGCTGGCGCTTTTTTTGCGCACCGGTACGCCCGGTAAAACGGTCTTTACGCTGGCAAAAGATCTGATAGGCCATTTTGGCTCACTCTACGGTTTGATGACGGCGGAACTGGCGGAGTTTGCGCATGTGGAGGGTATCGGTGTGGCGAAATATGCCCAGCTCAAGGGGATTGCCGAACTGGCCCGCCGTTTTCAGTGTGTTCGTATGCAGGAGGAGGACCCGATACTGACTCCTGCGATGACGCGCGAGTTTCTGCAAAGTCAGTTAACCGATATTGAACGCGAGATCTTTATGGTGATCTTTCTCGATAACCGGAACCGGGTGCTCAAGCATAGCCACCTTTTCTCGGGCACGCTAAGCCATGTAGAGGTTCATCCGCGTGAAATTGTGCGCGAAGCAATAAAATTGAATGCAGCCGGCGTGATACTCGCGCATAATCACCCTTCTGGCTGTGCAGAACCAAGCAGAGCTGACAAAGAGATCACCGACCGCATTGTCAAATGCTGTCAATTCATGGACATTCGTGTGCTGGACCATCTGATAATTGGCCGCGGAGAGTACCTTTCTTTTGCAGAACATGGCTGGATTTAGGCTATTTCTCGCGATCCATCGGGATCTTTGTCTGTTCGGGACTTGAGCACACCGCCGAGTCAGCGTATACTACGCCACCTTTGAGAATCTCGGGTTTGGCATTTGGGCCTGGCAATCGAGAGTTCAATAGAACTATGCGATGACCGGGCTGTAAAGCCTGACGAGGCGCCGATACCCCATACGAAGCTCGAGCTAATTTGATTTTTGGAGAATAGACATGTCCCGAGTCTGCCAAGTTACTGGCAAGCGTCCGGTGACCGGTAACAACCGTTCCCACGCACTGAACGCGACTAAACGCCGTTTCCTGCCGAACCTGCACTCTCACCGTTTCTGGGTTGAGAGCGAGAAGCGTTTTGTCACCCTGCGCGTATCTGCTAAAGGTATGCGTGTAATTGATAAGAAAGGCATCGATACAGTTCTGTCCGAACTGCGTGCCCGTGGCGAAAAGTACTAAGTACTTAAAGAGGAAATAAATCATGGCTAAAGGTATTCGCGAGAAAATCAAGCTGGTTTCTTCTGCTGGTACAGGTCACTTCTACACCACCACGAAGAACAAACGTACTAAGCCGGAAAAACTGGAACTGAAAAAATTCGATCCAGTTGTACGCCAGCACGTAATGTACAAAGAAGCTAAAATCAAATAATTTTAGCCTCCTTGTATTGCAAAACCCCGCAACTGCGGGGTTTTTTGCATTCTGCATCTTACTACGGAGGAATCATGCCTGAATTACCTGAGGTGGAGACCAGCCGCCGCGGTATTGAGCCGCATCTGGTCGGCGCGACTATTCTTCATGCTACCGTGCGTAACGGTCGCCTCCGTTGGCCGGTTTCTGATGAGATCCATGCGTTAAGCGATAAACCGATCCTCAGCGTCCAGCGCCGCGCGAAATATCTGCTTCTGGAGCTGCCCGATGGCTGGATCATCATTCATCTTGGCATGTCCGGCAGCCTGCGGATCCTCACTGAAGAGCTGCCTGCGGAAAAGCATGACCATGTCGATCTGGTGATGAGTAACGGCAAAGTGTTGCGTTATACCGATCCCCGCCGCTTTGGCGCATGGTTGTGGACCAAAGAACTGGAAGGACATAGCGTACTGGCACATCTGGGGCCAGAGCCGCTTTCAGAAGCGTTTAACGCGGAATACCTGAAAGCGAAGTGTGCGAAAAAGAAAACCCCGATTAAACCCTGGCTGATGGATAACAAGCTGGTGGTCGGCGTGGGGAATATCTATGCCAGCGAATCGCTGTTTGCAGCCGGGATCCATCCCGATCGGTTGGCCTCTTCGCTGTCGGCGCAGGAGTGTGAGCTGCTGGTACGGGTGATTAAAGCGGTGCTGCTTCGCTCAATTGAGCAGGGGGGAACGACGCTGAAGGACTTCCTGCAAAGCGATGGTAAGCCAGGCTATTTTGCTCAGGAGCTGCAGGTGTATGGCCGCAAAGGCGAGCCGTGCAGAGTGTGTGGAACGCCGATCATCGCAACAAAGCATGCCCAGCGCGCCACATTCTATTGCCGTCAGTGCCAGAAATAGCGCTACTTTAGTTTGTCCATTAACGCCTGGTGGACGTTAACCGGCAGGAAATGGGTAACGTCCCCGTGATGACGCGCCACCTCTTTCACCAGCGTGGAAGAGATGAACGACCACTCCTTGGATGGCATCAGAAATACGCTTTCCAGCTCCGGCATCAAATGACGATTCATATGCGCCAGCTGCATCTCATACTCGAAGTCTGCCACCGCGCGTAAGCCACGGATCAGAATCGTCGCCTGCTGAGCGCGGGCAAAGTTGGCCATCAGATCGCTGAAGCCCACCACCTCAACGTTCGGCAGGTGCGCAATGGCCTCGGTGGCAAGCGCAACACGCTCGTTCAGGTCAAACATCGGTTTTTTACTGGGGCTGGCAGCAATCGCCAGAATCACCTTGTCGAACATGCACGCCGCACGGGTGATGATATCAAGATGACCATTGGTGATCGGATCAAAGGTACCTGGATAAATCGCTTTTGTGCTCATGGCTCACGTTTTCTCTGAGTAGCCGCGGCTGAGCGCCCACAGCTCGGTGTATTTGTTGAAAGTATACTGGGCATTTACCACGGCCAGTAACCAGCCCTGTTTACCGTCCAGCACGCCACCACGCAGCAGCAGCGTTTTCAGAAACGCCCCCAGCGTATGGGTGAAGATACCTGTCAGCGTGGCCTTCTTGCCGCGCTGATGGCGCTCCTGTGCCCAGGCGGTGGCATAGTTGAGCTGTTTACGCTGGAAGCTGGCGAAATCCCGGCAGGTCAGGTGCAAGAGATCGCCCGTCAGAGGGACGACAGGCGCACTGTCGCAGGCCAGGGATTCATGGACCAGATTATCATTGTACTGATACCGCTCGCGCTCGTAGAGGCGTGTGACCCGGTCGGGGTACCAGCCGCTGTGACGCATAAAACGGCCAAGGAAATAGTTACGACGCGCAATGCTGTAGACCGTGCCCGGCGTTGGTGCGGCGAGTACCGCCTGAATGGCCTGACGCAGCTCCGGCGTGATGCGCTCGTCTGTGTCGAGCATCAGTACATAATCACCGGTGGCATATCCCTGCGCGCGCTGGCGCTGGATGCCATACCCTTGCCAGTCGGTGTTGGTATAGACTTTTGCACCCGCTGTGCGGGCAACGTCCGCCGTGTTGTCTTCACTGCCGGAGTCGAGCAGGATAATTTCGTCAGCCCAGGCAACGGAGGCCAGGCAATCCGGAAGCAGGTCGGCAGCGTTTTTGGCGATCAGAACGACCGACAGGCGCGTTGACATTAGTGGCTCCGCTGCGGCAGATAAGGTTGCAGAAGCTGCAGCAGACGGGTGAGGGCACCCTGGTTCTGATGCAGCACTTCGACGGCATGACGGCCGTACCACAGGCGGTAATCTTCGTCGGTCAGCAGAGTCGAGACCTCTTTGACCACTGAATCCGCATCGGTCACGGTAATTAGCCCTTCCGCTTGCTGCAATTTCGCACAGATATCTTTGAAGTTGAAGGTATGTGGACCCATCAGCACGGGAATGGCATGGGCCGCTGGCTCCAGCGGGTTATGGCCACCACGCTCCACCAGGCTGCCGCCAACAAAGGCCAGGTCAGCAATGCCATACAGCAGCATCAGCTCACCCATGGTATCGCCAATAACCACCTGCGTGCTGGTGGAAGGGATCTCACCGCTGCTGCGCAGGGTGAAGCTGAAGCCGCCTTTTTGCACCATTTCACGGGCGTCTTTAAAACGCTCGGGATGGCGAGGCACCAGAATCAGCAGCAAATCGGGGAATTTCTCCAGCAGCTTACGATGCGCCTGCAGGATAATCGCCTCTTCGCCATCATGGGTGCTGGTCGCAATCCAGACCTGGCGACGCGGTGCCCACTGGCGGCGCAGCGTGATAGCACGGGCGGCAAGTTCAGGCGTGACGGAGATATCGAATTTCAGGCTGCCTGTCACCGCCAGCTGGTTGCGTTTCAGGCCAAGCGAGATAAAGCGCGCTGCGTCTTCTTCGTTTTGCGCAGCAATCAGTGTGATTTTGCTGAGCAGGCGGCGCATAAATTTCCCCAGTTTGCCGTAGCCTTTCGCCGACCGCTCAGACAGACGCGCGTTAGCGATCACCAGTGGAATTTTACGGGCATGCAGAGCGGAAATCATATTCGGCCACAGCTCGGTTTCCATCACGATCACCAGTTTAGGGCGAACGGTTTCCAGAAAACGGTTCATGGCGCAGGGAAGGTCGTAGGGCAGATAGACGTGATGCACGTCTTTACCGAAGGCGGACATCACGCGCTCAGAGCCGGTCGGCGTCATGGTCGTGACGGTGATCGGTAGCGACGGATAACGGTGACGCAGGGCGCGAACCAGCGGGATCGCTGCCAGCGTTTCGCCAACAGAAACGGAATGCAGCAAAATACCGTCCGGGGCAACTTTATTGCGACAGAAGCCATAGCGTTCAGCCCAGCGTTTTCGGTACGCAGGCGCTTTACGGCTACGAAGCAGCAGTCTCAGCCACACCAGTGGCTGAATGATATAGAGCAGGGCGGTATACAACAATTCCAAGCGATTATCCGTCTTTTTAGTTTCGGCGGGCAAATTCTAAGCATTTGGGCCAGGTAAAGCTATCTCTTATGCCACATAGCGCTTCAAACGGAAGTAACGGCGGCCCAGTCGCCAGCGCAGTCGGGGACTTTTTGCATTTTTCCAGATGAGTTTCCAGATCCCTTTATCGAAAAACTCTTTGATAATAAATGCCTTTTTCTGCTCATCTTTCATGTTGTCGAAAGTATGAATGATGCCCAGCCCTTCTTTGGCAATTTGCCAGTGGCAAGCAGGGATCCCTTTCACTTTATCGGGGTAGCGCTGATTAATGGCATCGAGCATCTGCAGGATTTTCATGTAGTGACGCGCCGAGCGAATGAGCGTGTCGTCATTGTCCGGCATATGAGACACCGACGCAGAGTGAATGTAGTAGTCGTAGTAACGTTCACTGGTGTACTGCACCCGCTCCGCCGCCAGCAGTACTTCTGTGGTCCACGGAATATCCTGATGGCGCAGCCCCGGTTCAAAGTGAAAACCGTGCTCGCGAATAAAGTCATGACGATAGATGTTCAGCCAGGTCACGTGCAGGAACTTACGGGAGTCGAGCGCCATTTTGAGCCATGCAGGGCCGGACATGACGCTCGTTGATGCCAGTTTGTCTTCAGGGAAAATAGGGCGTGAAGGCTTCTTATTATTTTCCCAGACGTAGTTGCCGTTACAGGTAGCGACATCAAGACGTTGCGTAACAGCCATATCAAGCAGGTGCTGATACATGCCGGGTTTAAAGACATCATCAATATCAGGGAAAGAGAGATATTGGCCCGTCGCGACGGCCAGACCGGTATTACGCGCGATGGATACGCCCTGATTTTGCTGCTCAATAACCTGCATCTGCGGCAGCTTTTCGCGCCAGTTTTCGACGATCTGCATCGAACGGTCCGTGGAGCCGTCATTGACGATGATGACTTCCATGCTGTCGATGCGTTGATCCACAAGGCAGGTAAAGAACTGATCCAGGAACGCTTCACCGTTATAAACGGCTACCACCACGCTTAATAATGGCGCTGAATTTTGCATAAGAAACCTGATTATTTTTGATTGTCGACCAAAGCAATATATTGCTGGCAAATGGCCTTGATACCGAACGATGCAATGGTTGCGCGATCAACGACCGGTGGAGAGGTATAAATATCCGCCAGCGTTTTTGCCAGAGACTCGTCATTCATCTCTGCCAGACCGCGGGATAAGTCTCCCTTGAGGATTTCGGCGGGGCCACCTGGACAATGTGTACTGACGGGTGGCGTCTGGCAGATAATGGATTCAACCAGCACATTACCAAAACCTTCGCAGTCAGAACTTAACACTAAAAGGCGTGCCCCTTTAATCCAAGGATAAGGATTAGGTTCGAACGGACGGAAAACCGTTTTGTCTTCAATGCCCAGTTCGTGGGCAAGCTGCTTAAGCTTTTGAATTTTAGCCTCAGAGCCATTGCCCATCATAACCAGCGTGGTATTGAGCTGACTCAGCGCGAACGCCCGTAGCAGGCGATCGTGACGCTTGTGTTCATGGAAGCGTCCGACGTGAATGATGTAATCCTTTCCCTGCATCTCAAAGGGGGCGTCCGCCAGACGCTGGATTTCAGGAATATCAAAAGGATTATGGATTACCGCCGTGCGTCGGAGATTCAGGGCCAGCGTTTCTGAAAGATCTTTCAACACGGCGCCTGAGACGGCGACCACGTTGCGGTTTTCGTAGGTATGGCGAATCTTAGTGTGTTTAAACCAGCGTGAAAGCCCACGGCGATGGCGAAGGTAGGAGAATGAGAACATGCCATGCACGCAGAACCACACTTTATCGCGCTCCAGGGCGCGGCAGTGCGCCACGATGCGGTCAGTTTTGTGCAGATGCGAGAACACCACATCAAATTTGCCGCTGCGCTCCGCCCGCTCGATAGCCTGATCCAGCAGCCTGGCGCGGCGTGGGATCTCCGTCAGCTTCCGCCACGGTTTTTTGCAGGTATCCTGAACGACCTGATAATCGATGCCTTCCGGAATGGCGTAGTCGCACACTTTCCGCAGCGAGAAGAGAGAGACCTGATGCCCCATCTCTGTTAATCCGCTGGAGAGTGTAAGAACCGTTTTTTCAGCTCCTCCACCGGGTAAACCATCAATAATCATTAGGATGCGCATTTTTAATCCAGTAATTTTTGATAAAGCGAAATAAGCTGACTTGACAGTTTTTCGGGGGTGGCGTCTTTTATACGTTCCCGTGCCGCTCGTCCCATATCGTTATTTTTTTCCAGCGAAGGGGTGGCCGCTACCGCCTCCTTCAGGGTGCTGATATCAAGTGCGTCACAGTAAAATCCGTTCTGGCCTTGCTGAATAAATTCTGCCCCACCGCAACTCTCTGATGTAATGACCGGCAAACCGCAGGCCATCGCTTCAAGAATGACGTTAGGGAAAGGATCATACAGCGTTGGTAGCAGTAAACCATCAGATAGCTGATAAAATGGCAGCGTCTCTTTTTGCATCCCCAGAAAACGGATTTGCCCCTCGCAGCCTAATGAACGGGCGAGGTCGCGATAGCGACGTTCTGCTTTATCCTGCCCAACCACAATCAGCCATGCCGCAGTACCCGCAACGGCGCGTATAGCGCTGGCCAATCCTTTTCGTTCAAATCCTGACCCTACGAAGCAGAAAATGACGGCATCGGTCGGCAAACCAAACTGCTGACGCAATGCGATACGTTGTGCCTCTTCTGCCGGAACGAAACGGGTGGAGTCAATTGAATTATAAATCACATGTATTTTTTTTGCGTCAATATCAAAGTCTTCGACGATTTCGCGCTTGATCATCTCCGCATTACAGATAACCGCCTTTAACTCCGGCGCCTGGTACATTTCACGTTCGGCATTCATCACATAGCGGTGATAGCGATCATGCATCAGCAGTTTTGCACGCCAGGCAGGCAGAATGCGTGCGCGCTGCAGGAGCCAGCGTCGGTGTACGCCGTCGCCTGCACGATAAATGTCACAGCCCGGAATGCGCTCGTGGCTTTGCACAATATCAAACTGCTGCTGCTGCCAGAGCGCACGTGCGGCATGCGCAAACCCGCGCTCGCGGCTGATGCGGCCCCATTTGCGCGGATCGCAAATATGAATATGCCAGTCGTCCTGCTTCTCACCCTGCCACTCGCGCGTGATGACGTTGAGCTCGAGATTTTGGTTGCTCAGCGCGGTAAGGGCGCGAGACACGAAGCGTTCTGCCCCGCCATCCGGGCGATACTTTTGGCGAACAATCGCCAGGCGATGGTGTTTCATGACAGATATCTCCTTGCGGCGGAGACGACAGCATCAACGGGAATGGCGTCGAGATAGCGTTCTTTTGTTTTGGTATCAATGGCGTCTGGATCGGGCAGTGGGCCGTAATCACCTGCCCAGATGACTTCCCCATTAACCTGCCAGGGTGACCAGAAGGTAAGTTTTGATGGGCCAAACAATGCCACACAGGGGGTCTGAAGCGCAGCGGCCATATGCATCGGAACGGAGTCAACGCCAATAAACAGAGACGCATGATCGATAAGCGAAGCCAGTTGACGCAACGTGAGTTGACCTGCCAGCGAGACGACCCCCGTATCTGGCGAGGCGGCGAGAATGCGATCGATCATCGCCAGCTCTTTTTTATCCGGCCCGGCGGTGAGGACGACAGTGTGGCCATCCTGCTGCAGCGCCGTGATGGTTTGCGCCATTTTGCCTTCGTCCCAGCATTTAAAGAACCAGCGCGACGTAGGCTGAATCACGATGTAGTTGTCTCCCACACCGTTTTGCATCAACTTTTGGTGGGCCTCGTGCCAGTCTTTAGCATGGTAGGCCATGGTCACGGCAGGTTGAGCGGTGACCGGTAATGGCGACAAAATAGAGAGGTTCTGTTCGACAGTGTGCAACGCGTTGTGCCCGGCCACAGAGACCAAATCGCTATGGCAAAACCGCCAGAATGCGTTGTTGCGCTTATTAAAAGCGAACCCGAGTCGTACCGGTGCGCCGGTGAAACGGGTAACGATAGCGCTGCGCCACTGATCGGCAAGATTAATCACCAGGTGATAATGCTGTTTCCTTAACGCACAGAGCAACTGCCACTCTTTTTGCAGATGTTTCAGCGTGCCCAGCTGCTTCCATTTACGGTCGATCCCGTAAACAGTACCGATCGCCGGGTGTGCGGCGAGCATATCGCGGGTTTCTTCATACAACAGCACATCAATCTGTGCCTGCGGCCATTTTTGACGTAACGAATCAATGACGGGAGTGGTCAGTAACATGTCGCCATGATGGCGGAGTTTGATAAGTAAAATGCGCAAATCAGGCGTGTCAGGTAAGTTATTCATCATCATCTTATTGGCGTTGTACTGTTGGCAATTCTAATAGACCTGATAGCGACTTGCACTCTTTCTCCATAATCTCAGGAAATTCCCTGGAAGGGTTTACTCATGCTTCGGTGAGTGCGTAACATAGCGCTAACTTTCCTGTCTTGCGGACTCATTATGAAAAAACCAGCGTTTATCATCACGATTGATACTGAAGGCGATAATCTCTGGCAAAATCACCGCGTCATTAAAACGGAGAATGCGCGCTATCTGGCGCGATTCCAGACGCTTTGTGAGCGTTTCGGTTTCAAACCCGTATGGCTGACAAATTATGAGATGGCGATTGAGCCGGTTTTCATTGAGTTTGCCAAAGATGTGATCGCCCGCGGTCAGGGTGAAGTCGGGATGCACCTTCACGCGTGGAATAGCCCTCCTGAACACGATCTCACCGGAGATGACTGGCGCTGGCAGCCGTATTTGATTGAATTTTCAGATGAGGTGATGCGCGAGAAAGTAGTGTTCATGACCCGTCTGCTGGAAGAGACCTTCCAGACCAAAATGTTAAGCCATCGCGCCGGGCGCTGGGCCTTTGATAGCCGTTACGCCAGACTGCTGATCGAACTGGGCTACCAGGTTGATTGCTCTGTTACGCCGCGCGTGAACTGGCGTAACGCGAAAGGCGCACCGCAGGGGAATGGCGGAACCAATTATCAGCACTTTCCAGACCACGCCTACTTTATTGATACAGACGATATCTCACGAGCGGGCAATAGCCCCTTACTCGAAGTGCCGATGAGCATCCAGTATAAGCATCCGGCCTGGTTGAACACCGTCAAACAGGGCTACGATCGCCTGCGCGGTAAATATCGTTCACCGTCCGTAAACTGGTTGAGACCGTCCGGTGGTAATGCGTCGCAGATGATTCAGGTCGCACAGCAATGCCTGTCTCAGGGACATGACTACGTGGAGTTTATGCTGCATTCCTCGGAATTTATGCCGGGCGGAAGTCCTACGTTTAAAGATGAGGCGGCGATTGAAGGGTTGTATCAGGATCTGGAAGTGCTCTTTAGCTGGTTATCCGACAAGACGGTAGGGATGACGCTGGCGGAGTTTTATCAATACAAGAAAAGATAATGCCCGCATCGCGGGCATTATCTTTAACGTTGCCTTGTTTGCGAAAAAGGTGTGCTCAACGCAAACAGGGTAACAAAGAAGATTAAGGCTTCTGAACTAAGTAATATGACGTCCGTCAGACCATAGAATAATAAAAGAAGCATGGTCGTTAGCAGTAGACCATTTCTGTTTTTGAGCGCGTAAGCGAGCATCGATATATAGAAAAATAATAATATTGCCAGCCCGGGGATACCTTGCAGAGAATATTTTTCAATAAACTCATTGTGCAGATGCACCCGAACAAAACCGAGGGCTGCTGCGAGATGCGGATGTCCATTTTTCACATACTGCTGTGTCCATACTTCTCTCTCTTCGACTGACTGCCCCAATGGGTGGGCAAGTCCATTTTGAATACCAGCACCCCACATGGCAAAACGCGCACCGAGTGACGATGCGCCATAACCTTTTTGATAATTACCTAATTCAACTTGAGTTTGATTTATCTTCGGCTCAATTAATGGCTTGTAACTAATGATAACAATACCTGCTACAACACATAAGATGATCAGCGTCGATTTAAAATGAATCCTTCTAAAATGATAAAGCGTGAGTACAATTGCCTGAAGTAAATATAATCCCATCGCCGCACGTGTACCAGTCAACAATATGATTAACCAAGAAATTAAAATCGTAATAGCAGCGATAAAATACAGTTTTAATTTTTTCTGAAGATAAAGGCTGTATACAAAAGCGAGTGACAAAACAGAGTAGACATAAGCTGACACAGTGGCGCGATTAATAGCCATTTCGATTCTATCCATACCCTGTGTTACCTGCCACAAGCCATAACCAGTGGCAAGAATAAACCCTGCACCTGAGGCATAAAAGAAATAGTTCTGGAAGGATCCTTCATCAATGTACGACTTAAATCTGTCAAGGTAGAAAATAAGGATACTCGCCAGAATCAATTTTTTACTTGCACCAAGATAATCGCTATAAACGTTCAGGCCTTCGCTATGGTATTCGTACGTCATATACCAGCCAAAATTAAGCAACCCAACTAATAAAATCGGCAATGCGATGGAAAAAGGACGCAGTGTGATCTTTTTATATTCACAAGCTAAGCCAATAATGCTGGCATAAATCGCAATATAGAAAAACTCTCGTTGCTTACCTGAACTGAGCAACGCCAACGCAAGCGAAATAAGACTCAAAATCAGCGTCAGCTGATAGAGCCGCAGTTTTACTTTTTCCATAATGCCTCAATAACCCTTTTTTTATAGCTGAAGCGAACATCGCTGGATAAGAAAAATGAGAGAGAATAAAGTGCTTTTACCCGTTGTTTAACGAGCTGGAAATGTTGGTCGGTTAGATGTTGCCGATGATTACTGTAAATATCAAACCAATGACAATTTATGAGATGTTGAAACGGCTGCGGGAATATTTTTTCCATCAGCAATGTGCATTCCACAAGCGTTTTGATTTTGCTCGCGTCGAGTTTGCTCGACAAACTGTCGCTACGCTTGATGTAGTAATAGTGCCCGCGACGTTGATAGGCTATTTTACTCGATTGCATCAACATGCCAGGGAATACCGCAAAATCCTCATAACACACCATCGAAGGAATCGGATTACTTTCGTATAACTTGCGATGAATGAATTGACCAATGAGATGTGCCTGAAAATCTTTATGCAGCAGGAAACGTTTTATAGCCTCCCGTTGCGACAACGCAACGGGAGAAAATCCTTGCCAGTGGGGGGTGATTTTTTTGATATCACGAATTTCTAGCAGGCGCGTCAGCAGCATATCAGGACGCTCTGTCTTGAGGAATGCTACAGCGTCCCTGATGCTACCCGGTTTCAGTCGGTCATCACTATCCAGCATCGTAATGTAGTCACCTGATGCCAGAGAGAATGCGCTGTTGCGAACAAGGCCTACATTACGAAACTGAACGTGCCGGGAGTGTACATTCGGAAACGCTGGCAACCACGTCTCAATAATATCTTGCGTGGAATCATCGGAGCTGTCGTTAAAGATAATCACCTCAACATCGTCGCCCGCATTATCGATGGCATTGTGCAGGCTTTCTAACGTTGTGTGAAGGGTATCTTCGGCGTTATGTGCAGCAATAATGATGCTTAGAAAAGCCATAAAAAATTAGTTTCCCAGGGCATCAAAGGTATATGGGGTTGCGGTAGCTTTTGGTAACGCGCAAATGAAACGTTTGAGTTCGTTTAAGGATTCGTCTGTTACAGCAAAGAGTTCTTCCCTGTCTTGCGAGAAATAGTATTTAGTCTCAAAAACATAAGAACAAATATTGTCGTCGTTACCTATCAGCATCACATTTCCAAGTGGGCGTTGTTCATAGTGGCAGCATGGGCCAAACAGCAGCACTACGGGTACATCTACTGCATCGGCAATATAGACATTGCCTGAATCAGACGCGATATAACAATCCATCCTGGAAATCGCCCACGGAAGATCTTCGAGAGGGATTTTGCCGATGAGGTTAACGACATTAGGAATGTCACCGTAAGCACGGGTGATATCGTCCAGCCACGACTGTTCATCAGGGGCGCCAAACACATAAAACTCGCAGGGCAGGTCGGCGAGACGATCAATAATTCGCTTCCAGATGACCGGCGGCACTGTTTTGGCTTTATTACCTGCGGCAATGCTGATGCCGATGCGGATCACATCAGGTTTGTCGAGAATTGCCGGGTAGGTCGCTGGTTTGAACAGCGGCTTTGTGGCGTGCTTGGGCGAGTCCTGCCACGTCAACGAACGGTCGGCCAGCTTCAGGTAATTGGTCACTGATAGCGTTTTTTTGCCGTGCTCAACGGTACCGTCGGCGGTGAGATAGAAAATCCCGTGATACCATCTGCGGGTGTAAATGCTTAAAAATTGTTTGTTTTTGGCATTACAGACGGCGGCAAAAAAGAGATTTACACTGTTGGGTTGCAGAAGATAGACGTTGTCGTAGCGGTTCATGATGCGGCAGGCAAAGCTGAGCTTACGCCACAGACTACGCTTATGCTGCTCGATAAAAAAAATCTCTTCGATCGTTTCGTCATGCTTCGCCAGCGCACCTACGCTGCGACTGATAAGCACATCACTTTTTTGCAGGTATGCCAGCAGGGGCGTCGCATTAACAAAATCACCGATTTTGGCTGTCTGAATGACCAGGTTTTTACCTGTATCTTTGCGGAACAGCTTCCGGATAAGCTTCACCGGAAGGAGTAAAATCAGCAGAAATACGTAACTCATTCGTTAGATATCCCTGTCGGAAAGCCAGTGGCTGTCCTGTAAAAATGAAAAAATGGCATCTGCGCTAATGTCCCTCGTTTGTTGAGTCGGGCTGACCATTTGATGCTGGTTTTTACCGTAACCCCCAATCAAACCGGGATCGGTCGGGCCAAAAATCGTGATATTTGGACGATCCAGCGCCGCAGTTAAATGGCTTAAACCCGTATCAACGGAAACGACAGCTTTAGCTCCGGCCAGCTCTGCAGCAACTTGCGCCAGCGTGAGTTTAGGTAAAACCTCGACGTGCGAAAAACCGGCTGCCAGACGTTCAGCACGCTGGCGCTCATGTTCAGCACCCCACGGCAGTTTAATATGGATGCCGGCAGGTTGCATTAGTTCAATGAGTCTTCGCCAGTGCGTTTCCGGCCAGTGCTTATCATCGCGCGTTGTGGCATGCAGGAAGACCAGCCAGGGCTGCGCAGGCTTCTCTGCATCACGCAGAAAATGCTGCGAAATCGCGTAATCACCCTGCGTTTCCGGCTTTGTGTAACCGAGGCTTTTTGCGAACAGCTCGCGGGTGCGTTCCACTGCGTGCTGCTGCTTTGCAATATGGTGACGGCGGTTATAGAACAGGCTGGCGAGTGGTTCGCGGGCGGTTTGCCAGTCCATGCCGTGCTTTACACCGTGTGCCAGGCGCGTTACCAGCGCGGCGCTTTTGACCAGCCCCTGCGCGTCGATAATGGCGTCGTAACGCTGCGCCTGCACCGCATCGCGGAAGGCTTTGCGCTCGGCTTTAATCGGTGTGGAAAACCACGCTTTACGCCAGCGGCGGATGGCCACCGGGATCACGCGGTCGACCGCTTCGTGCCAGGTAGGGATCTGCGCGAAGCCTTCTTCCACCACCCAGTCAAAACGAATGCCTGGAATGGCCCGCATGGCGTCCGTCAGCGACGGAAGCGTATGCAGCACATCACCCATCGAAGAGGTTTTAACGATCAATACCCGCATTCGTTATCCTTCTTCGCTCAGCAGCAGTTCGTTGAGTTCTTCGAGAACGCGCTGCGGCGTGATGTCGATCAGGCTCTGGTGATAACCTTCCGCGGCATCGCCTTTACGCACCTTATGGTAACCCGTGATCAGACGAATAACGCGCGCTTTATTTGAGAGCGGCGGCGTGAAGTCCGGGCTACTTGGACCGTACAACGCAACCAGCGGGCGGTTGAGCGCGGCGGCGACGTGCATCAGCCCGGAGTCGTTGGTGACTACGGCTTTACAGGCAGCAAGTAAAATCACCGCCTGCTCAAGCTGGGTTTCCCCGGCCAGGTTGCGGCACCAGGCCTGCTGTTCTGTGCTGAGGGCTGCCAGGATTTCGTTCCCCGCCTCGTGGTCTTTGGCCGAGCCGAACAGAACGATCTGATAACCTTCGTCAATCAACTGCTTTGCCAGCTCTGCGTAGTGATAGTGCGGCCAGCGTTTTGCCGGGCCGAATTCTGCGCCCGGGCAGAAGCCAATCATTGGCCGTTCAGAGGAAAGACCAAACGCGTTACAGGTCTGGGATTTTTCACCCTCGCTGACCTGTAGCTGTGGCCATAGCAGCGGCTGCGGCAGGTCTTTTGCGCTGCGCATCACGCCTTTGTCGTAGGCCAGCGCCACATAGCGCTCCACCATTAATGGCCAGGCCTCTTTATCCAGCACGCGTGCGTCATTAAGCAGACCGTAGCGCATCTCACCGCGCCAGCCGGTACGGTGCGGCACACCGGCGAAGAAGGGCACAAGCGCGGATTTAAACGAATTGGGTAACACGTAAGCGCGGTCATAACGCTTCTCGCGCAGACTGTGACCGAGTTTACGACGTTCGCCAATTTCCAGCGCCCCATGGCCGAGCGGCATTGGGATGGCTTCATTCACTTCCGGCATACGCGATAACAACGGACGGCACCATGCGGGTGCCATCACGTCGATTATCGCCTGGGGATAACGCGCCTTGAGCGTGCGATAGAGACTTTGCGACATCATCATGTCGCCCACCCATGACGGGCCGATCACCAGAATTCTCATACTTACGCGTCGCGATTCAGCCAGGCCATATATTCCGTTACGCCTTCGGCAACGGTCTTGAACGGCTTGTCATAACCCGCTGCGCGCAGGTTAGTCAGATCGGCCTGGGTGAATGCCTGGTAGCGGCCTTTCAGTTTGTCCGGGAAAGGAATGTACTCAATGCTGCCTTTCTTGTGATACGCCAGCGTTGCGTCAGCCACGGCCTGGAAAGATTCCGCGCGGCCGGTGCCAAGGTTGAAAATACCGGATACCCCATTTTCCCAGAACCACAGGTTCACGGCGGCAACGTCGCCTACGTAGACGAAGTCACGCTTAAAGCCGTCGCTGCCTTCGAACAGTTTTGGACTTTCGCCGTTATTCAGCTGAGTGTTCAGATGGAACGCCACGCTCGCCATGCTGCCTTTGTGGCCTTCGCGCGGCCCGTAGACGTTGAAGTAGCGGAAACCAACGATTTGGGAGTTCGCTTCTGGCAACACCTGACGCACATACTCGTCGAAAAGGAACTTGGAGTAACCGTAAACGTTCAACGGCTGCTCATATTGGCGGGATTCAATGAAATCAGAGGTACGTCCGCCGTAGGTGGCCGCCGAAGAGGCATACAGGAGCGGAATTTCACGCTCCAGACAGTAGTGAAGCAGCTCTTTAGAGTACTGATAGTTGTTGTCCATCATGTACTTGCCGTCCCACTCTGTGGTGGAGGAGCATGCCCCTTCGTGGAAGATGGCTTCGATCTCGCCGAACTCTTCACCTGCCATAATCTGGATAAGGAAGTCTTCTTTATCCATGTAGTCAGCGATGTTCAGATCCACCAGGTTGACGAACTTGGTGCCGTCTTTCAGGTTGTCAACCACCAGGATGTCGGTGATGCCTTTGTCATTGAGAGCTTTAACAATATTGCTGCCGATAAAGCCCGCGCCGCCGGTAACGATGATCATAACTGTAACCTTTGAAGTGTGGAGTCCGGGGACAATCCCGGACGCTAATGGTTCTATCATATCATTAGTATGGCTGCCCTTCAGCCATTCACCGACATAGCGCAAGGGTACACGTGATTTATGCTGCAAAAACGAGAAGAGATAATGTGTCATCTCGTCATGAACTATAGGTTTGGGTAATATGTGCCGAAATTTGCCGAGTCTGGAGAATTGCAATGCGTGGTGATTTTTACAAACAGTTAAACAGCGACCTTGAGACCGCGCGTGCGGAAGGGTTGTTTAAAGAAGAGCGTATTATCACGTCTGCTCAGCAGGCGGACATCACCGTTGCCGATGGCAGCCATGTGATCAACTTTTGTGCGAACAACTACCTGGGTCTTGCGAATCACCCTGAGCTGATTGCTGCGGCGAAAAGCGGTATGGATACCCATGGTTTTGGTATGGCCTCCGTACGCTTTATCTGCGGCACGCAGGACAGTCACAAGCAGCTTGAGAAAAAGCTGGCGAACTTCTTAGGCATGGAAGACGCAATTCTGTACTCCTCCTGCTTCGATGCCAACGGCGGTCTGTTTGAGACGCTGCTGGGTGCAGAAGATGCCATTATCTCCGACGCCCTTAACCACGCTTCCATCATTGATGGTGTGCGCCTGTGTAAAGCGAAGCGTTTCCGCTATGCCAACAACGATATGGTTGAACTGGAAGCACGCCTGAAAGAGGCGCGTGACGCGGGTGCTCGCCATGTGCTCATCGCCACCGACGGCGTGTTCTCTATGGACGGCGTGATCGCCAACCTGAAGGGCGTGTGCGACCTGGCGGATAAATACGATGCGCTGGTGATGGTCGATGACTCGCACGCGGTCGGTTTTGTGGGTGAAAACGGCCGTGGCTCGCATGAATACTGTGACGTGATGGGCCGCGTGGACATCATCACCGGTACGCTGGGCAAAGCGCTTGGTGGCGCGTCTGGCGGCTATACCGCTGCGCGTAAAGAGGTGGTGGAGTGGCTGCGCCAGCGCTCCCGTCCGTACCTGTTCTCCAACTCCCTCGCGCCGGCCATTGTTGCCGCCTCCATCAAAGTGCTGGAGATGGTGGAATCCGGGGCTGAACTGCGCGACCGTCTGTGGTCCAACGCGCGCCTGTTCCGCGAAAAAATGAGTGCGGCAGGGTTTACCCTGGCCGGTGCTGACCACGCCATTATCCCGGTCATGCTGGGCGATGCCGTCGTGGCGCAGAACTTTGCCCGTGAGCTGCAAAAAGAAGGCATTTACGTGACCGGGTTCTTCTTCCCGGTCGTACCAAAAGGCCAGGCGCGTATCCGCACCCAGATGTCCGCGGCGCATTCGCCTGAACAAATTGAACGTGCGGTGGAAGCCTTTACCCGCATCGGTAAACAGCTGGGCGTAATTGCCTGAGGACGTGTGATGAAAGCGTTATCCAAACTGAAAGCGGAAGAAGGGATTTGGATGACCGACGTGCCGGAGCCGGAAGTCGGTCATAACGATCTGCTGATCAAAATTCGTAAAACCGCCATTTGCGGCACTGACGTTCATATCTACAACTGGGATCAGTGGTCGCAAAAAACCATTCCGGTACCCATGGTTGTCGGCCACGAATACGTTGGTGAAGTAGTTGGGATTGGTCAGGAAGTGAAAGGTTTTAACATTGGCGACCGCGTCTCGGGTGAAGGACACATCACCTGCGGCCACTGCCGTAACTGCCGCGGTGGGCGTACGCACCTGTGCCGTAATACCATTGGCGTGGGCGTGAATCGTCCGGGTTGCTTCGCGGAATATCTGGTGATCCCGGCTTTCAACGCGTTCAAAATTCCGGACAACATTTCTGACGATCTGGCCTCGATCTTTGACCCGTTCGGCAACGCGGTACATACGGCGCTCTCTTTCGACCTGGTCGGCGAGGATGTGCTGGTCTCCGGTGCGGGCCCTATCGGGATTATGGCCGCAGCGGTGGCGAAGCACGTGGGTGCGCGTAATGTAGTGATTACCGACGTGAACGAATACCGTCTGTCGCTGGCCCGCAAGATGGGCGTCACCCGTGCGGTGGATGTCTCTAAAGAGAGCCTGGCCGATGTGATGGAAGAGCTGGGCATGACCGAAGGGTTTGACGTGGGTCTTGAGATGTCCGGCGCACCACCGGCGTTCCGTACTATGTTGGATACCATGAACCACGGCGGTCGTATTGCGATGCTGGGTATTCCGCCGTCGGATATGTCTATCGACTGGAATAAAGTTATCTTCAAAGGGCTGTTCATTAAAGGCATCTATGGCCGTGAAATGTTCGAAACCTGGTATAAGATGGCGGCATTAATTCAGTCTGGCCTGGATCTGTCCCCGATTATTACACATCGTTTCTCCGTTGATGATTTCCAGAAAGGCTTTGACGCGATGCGTTCGGGCCAGTCCGGGAAAGTTATTTTGAGCTGGGATTAAACCCGCCAGCTGGCACCCGTGTGAACGGGTGCCAGTGCTAATTTTGGTAGTTTGACTTTTCGGAATTTTCTTGTTAATTTTCAATAAAATACCAACCTTTCTTCTCCACGCGTTTATTAATAATAATTACGTCAGGAAGACACTGTCAGGCTTGTCAAAACATTATGTCCACGCACCTTTCGCTGAAGCTGGTTGATACAACTTCACGGTTTACCTCTTTTTTAAATCTGGCGATTTCTCTTTTAATACTTATGGCTGTAAATATTTTACATGCCCGCTATAATTTGGTAATTAACAGATCGTTTGTTTTTTTATTGATGTTATTGATGCTCAAGTGCATAGACAATAAATTAATACGCAATGTACTGGCGATTGTACTTCTCATTCCAGTTGCGGCAGATATTTCTCTCCAGCTATACGCATGGAGAAATTTCGATTCTGCGTTTAGTTATGGGTTTGCAATGAGCATAATCCATTCCACACCGGATGAAGCAAGTTCAATGCTCAGCGTGTACTGGCGTGAATGCATTATTTTTATCACACTCTCTGCTTTTTTTATTTATACCGCAAATACGGGTGCATGGCCCGTTGCACCGCGATTTCGTCGCTGGCCTGCCATTGTGCTTGGCGTGACGTTGTTGGCTTTCTATGGTCAGGCACTACAGCACCAGCTCAGGAAAAGCAGCGTCGAAAGTCTGGCGCAGCGCGTGGTTCAGGCGACACCAGTCAGTACGGCAAAAATTTTTATGCAGGCTTTTGAAGATAACGCGGTCATTGCCAATATCGGTAACAACATTCCTAATTACAAACTCACGCTTTCGGATACCGGTATTGAGAACTACGTACTGGTTATCGGTGAGTCTGAGCGAGCGGCGAATATGGGCATCTACGGTTATCAACGAGATACTACACCAGAGCTGGAAAAGCAGAAATCGCAGCTCTTGCTGTTCCGTAATGCTGTAGCGCCAGCACCGGTTACGATTATGGCCGTTCCGTTGGCCATGACCGCTGATAAAGTGAATATTCGCGATCCGAAAAAATATGGTGATAATGTTATTAATATTGCCAATAAAGCGGGCTATGAAACTTATTGGTTTAGTCATCAGGGTAAAGGCGGGGCGCATAACAACGTCATCACCGGAATTGCGATGAATACGAAACAGCATAAATGGCTCGAAGGCGGTTACGATGAAGATCTTCTACCTCTGCTGCAGAATGCATTAAAAACCCCGGGTAAAAAAGTGATCGTCTTGCATTTATACGGCAGCCATGAACCATCCTGTACGCGCTTTCCGGCAAACCAGGCGGTGTTACATGGTAGTAATGAGGCGGATGACTGTTATGACAACTCGGTACGGTATACAGACACATTGATGGGCAAGATGTTTAGCATGCTGGCCAACTCGCGTTCTTCGGTTATGTATTTTTCCGATCATGGTTTGATTCGTGATCCGCAACGCGCTGTCGTTTATTCTCACGGAAACGTGAACCCTCCACGAGAGGCTCTGCACATCCCTATGTTTATCTGGTATGGGCAACAGGTTGATAAAGCCAGGCAATACACAGGAGACTATTACACCGTCTGGTCTGCTGATGATGTGAACACGCTTGCTGAATTGTGGTTGGGGATCCATCGTCAGGGTCAACCTGTCCAGTCGGTACACTCATGGCTTGCCGGTTACGATAAGAATGTCTCAGTACTGGATACCACAGGTAAGACCTATTACTGGAGCAATATACGTTAGCCTGGACGTGTGATATCTACTGCACATCAAGGTGACGTAAAATAATAAAAGGGGCCTGAGGCCCCTTTTATTTACTGGTTCTTTTTCTCTTCGTCAGTCAAATACCGCACTTTGCGGGTATAATCTTGACCTTTGAACAGTAATTTATTATCTGCTGACTTTATATATTTCTGCCATTCGGAGAGAGGGAAACCGCCATGAGCGCCAATCACCTCTTTTGGAATTACGGCTTCCTGTCCGCCAATTTTTTTGGAAACAGGCCAGTTTACCCAGTCCCCCAGGTTGACGGTTTTTAAATCCAGCATGTCCAGTAGGGCAGTGAGTGGCAACTGGTCAGTTGGGGGCTGACTGTCGTCCATGAGTTCCCAGGTATCCTGAAATAGCGCCAGCCACAATGGGCAAATACGACGCCAGGTCTTTTTGGTAGCCGCAAGGAAGGCACTGTTAACATGGTCAACCAGATACGGCCGTACCATATCTTTATAATACGCCGGCACTTTTTCAACCGGTGCACCGTCCAGTTTGGCAATCATTTTCCCCTGGCGGAAGCTTGAGTAAAGGTGCATATCCGCGATTTTAATCTCTGGCATTTTTAGCAGATTGAGGTCGGAATCGATCATCAATACACCTTCACCGCGCGCCTGTAGCGGGGCGTTAAGTTTCATCAGGCGGCTGAGGTAGATCTGCTTATAACGATAATTTTCCTCACGGACCGGAAGGCTAAGCGTCACTACGCGGGTTTTAGGCGGCAATGTACCAAAGGCTGACTCTGGCTGATCGCTGACGATGACTATTTCGCTAATCCCGGTGGCATAGCGCTCCGCGAAAGTGGCAGAGAGTAATGCTTCTTCGACGAAATCTGCACCGGTACAGGGAATGACAATTGAATCAACCGTAGCCAGTTCGCCCGTCAGGTGAAGAGAGCTGTAAGGAATATTGTGCCGCCCGGTGATATGACGATAGCGAGCGTTAAGAAATTTAAACATATTTATCTCGTTAGTTTATTGCGCGCCAAGCACGGCTTCGACACCGCTGACATACTTTTCAATGGCATAGTTACGACAAACATTTTGCCTGGCTGCTGCAGCCAGTCGAGCCCGCAGGTCAGCATCCGTCCAGATACTATCCAGATGTTGCGCTAGTTGTGAAACATCGCTCCAGGGGAAAAGCAATCCGGTAGAGGCATGGTCAATGAGTTCAGCTGTGCCGGTCACCTGGGATCCAATAACGGGGATATTGAGCAGCATCGCTTCCAGCACTACGCGAGGAAGGCCTTCACTTTTAGAGGCGAGGATAAATGCGTCAAACGTGGCGAGGTAATCAAAAGGGGTATTCTGAAAACCAGTGAAGATCACGTGACTTGCAATACCCAGGTTTTGGGCCTGTGCTGCTAACGCATCACGCTCAGGGCCTTCACCGACCAGCACCATTTTCCACTTCGCTTCAGGATGCTTCAGACTGAACTGCGCCAGTGCTTCAAGCGTATGGTGGTTAGCTTTACGTGGGATCAATGAGCCAATGCTGCCAAACACAAAGGTCTCGTCATCTATGCCCAGTCGCTGACGCATTGCGCGGCGATCCGGTAAAGGCTGGTAGATGTCGATGGCATTGTTAACGGTCGTACAGAGATCGGGTCGAATACCATGCTGCAGCAGCACCTGTTCAACGCCATGCGAGACCGCGATGATCTTTGTGGCATGCGCATTGACCAGTTTCACCAGTGGTGGGGACAGAACAGGTTCAATACGGCAGTGCTGAATTAATCGCGCCTGTAGTTTCGCCGCCGCGAGATAACCTTCCTCGTTCGAGCCAGGTTGGTTATTCATATAGAGCGTATCGAAACCACCATGCGAGAAAAGCGTTTCGATTTTGCTGACATTGGGCCTGATACGCCACAGAGTATCGACGTGCCGCGTAAACGCTTTGCGGGCATTGCGCGAGAAAAACAGCAGACCACGTCCTGCTTCTTTCAACAATTTTGCCCATGCCGGTTGCTTATGTTGAGGAATGACGATCAGCGGGATCCCAATGCTGTTTAGCACCTGGCTTATGGTTTGACCACCAGAACGACTATAATCGTTGTAAAAACAACAAGTAATGTCGAATTTGTCGCGATCAATTCGCTTCAGAAGCTCAAGCATACTGTTGGTGCCTCCCCCCCATTCTTTGCCTGTGTCCAGGAGGAGGATTTTACGTTTTTGCGGCATGTCTGAATCCATGTGCTACCCTTGATCTGACCGCATTATAAAGAATCTGCTGAAATAAAATAGATTTTTCTATTGTGATAGTTTTTTCTGTAAGATAAATTTTCAAACACGATTATTTTAAAAGTGTGATTTAAGACTTTAATCGTCTCTTCTCATTTAGATAGTATTAATGAAAAAATTTATGCTGTTATTGAGTGAGTGGAAAAATGTTTAAAATAACGGTCTGCTTATTAACTTTCAACTCAGAAAGGTTGTTACGTGACGTAATTCCGCCTCTTTTAAAAATAGCGGATGAAATCGTCATTGTTGATTCCGGAAGCACAGATAATACACTACATATTTGCCAGAGTTATGGTTTGTCGCCAGTATACAAAAAATATGGCTGGCATGGCGAGCAGATGAACCATGCCGTGTCATTAGCGAGTCATGACTGGGTCCTGTGCATCGACAGTGATGAAATTCTCGATTCAGACACTGTTGATGCTATTTTAAAATTAAAAAGGGGTGACGAACCCGATCCTGCAATGGCATGGCGGATATGTCGTCACTGGTATGTTTTGGGCGAAAAAGTCCGAACATTATATCCTGTCTCTTCTCCTGATTTCCCGGTACGACTTTTTAACCGTAAGCAGGCACGATTTAATAACAGACCCGTAGACGATAAGGTAGAAGGTTTTCGCCACTCTGAACGCATTCCCGGTTACGTCAGACATGATACATTTCACACATTGCATGAACTTTTTAGCAAATTGAATGGTTATACAACCCGCCTGGTTCAATATCAAACGATACGCCCCTCTATCGGTCGAGGTGTGATCAGCGCCATCGGCGCCTTTTTCAAATGGTATCTGTTCAGTGGTGCCTGGCGTCAGGGAAGAGTGGGGGCAGCAACAGGCTTGTATGCCACGGCCTACAGTTTTTTGAAGTATTTCAAAGCCTGGTATCAATATCAGGAAAGAAAAGAGCCCGTTACAAAAGAGCAAACGGACTCTCACATTACAGAATAAGCGTTAGCCGATCAGGCTTTCTTACCCCAGCCTTGCCACTGATGTTGAAAATATTGCACCAGCGTACTCTGACTCATGCTTTCACCAATCACAGAGAAGAACCGGGTCGCATAAACCGGTTCAGGGGCTTGTTTCGGCACACAGCGTTTTACGCCGCGGAACGGGTTACGCGGCGTTGATGACCCAGGTTTCCCCTGGTTCGGCGTCGACGTATCAACCTGTGGTTCGTTCAGGAGATCGCTCGGGCGGACCAGCGTGATATCCGAAGGCAAGGTCGGCAGCATTTGCTGCAGGACGCGAACGGTCGACGGATGCGGGTGGCCGATGGCAATCGCGGAGCCATTGCGGCGGGCCAGTTGCACAGCGCGATTAAACTGCACGCGAATGTCCGCTTCGTTCTGCGTATCGTCAAGGAACACCTTGCGCTTAATCACCTTCACCCCCGTTCCCTGCGCGGCACGCATCGCCTGACTGTTGCCGATGGTCATGCTGTCGAGGAAGTAGAGGTTGTAACGCTCCAGCGCCTGCATCACTTTGAGCATCCCGTACAGGCTGGATGTCATCGCGCTGCCCATATGGTTGTTTAACCCCACGGCATACGGCACTTTGTTGTAAGCGTCGCGGATAATGCGATCGATCTCATCGCTGCTCATCTCAGGGCGCAGCGTATCTTTTTCCAGCGGTTGTTTGCTGATGGGGGCCATCGGCAGATGGATCAATACCTGGTGGCCGCTGTTGTGGGCCTTGGTCGCCATCTCACGTGCGTGTGGCGCATTCGGGAGGACGGCGACAGAAATGGCTGCCGGCATCGCCAGCACCTGATTTTCATAGTGCGGACGATAACCGAAGTCATCAATCACAATGGCGAGTTTACCGGCGTATACCGGTGCGACCAGCGCCAGTGCGCTGGCGACGGAGAGAACAATTCGACGAAATTGAAGCAAAACTTATCTTCCCAACCACGGCTGTGGATTGACCGCCTGACCCTGGCGACGAATTTCGAAATAGAGTGACGGGCGGCCCTGACCGCCACTGCTGCCCACAAGGGCGATGGGTTGACCCGCGCGCACCTGAGTGCCAACGCTGACCAGTGCGCTCTGGTTGTAACCGTAGAGGCTCATGTCGCCTTTACCGTGCTCAACTACTACCACAAGCCCGTAACCCTGCAGCCAGTCGGCCAAGATCACGCGGCCATCGGCGATGGCTTTCACTTCGCTACCTTCAGACGCACCGATAACTATCCCTTTCCAACGTAGTTCACCCTGCAGCTGTTCGCCATAACGATGCAGAATTGAACCGCGAACGGGCCAGTAAGCCTGACCGCGAGGGGAGCCCAGGCCACCGGTTCGTGACATCAATGAGCGTTCGCTTTCGCTTGGTTTATAGGTCGTGCCCTTACGGGAGGCTTCCTGCTGCTTATCGCGAACGGCCTGCGCCTCGCGAGCCTCTTTTTCGGCGCGGGCTTTTGCCGCGGCCTCCGCTCGGGCGATGCTGTTACGCAGCTTCGATTCGTTGGCGCGCATTTCGCTCAACTGGCTCTGACCAGCCTGAATGGAGGATTCAAGCCCGGAAAGGGTTTTCTTACGTTCGTTGCGAGCCTGCTCGAGCTTTGCCTGCTGGGCCTGCTGTTCGTAGAGCAGCGTCTGCTGCTGGCTCTGCTTCTCTTCCAGCTCGGCTTTTTGCGTGTTGACCTCTTCGCGCGTCTGTTTTAGCTGCGCGATAGTCTCCTGACGCGCCTGGTTCAGATAGCCGAAATAGGCCTGCAGGCGCTGACCGCGCTGGCTCTCTTCACCGCTGAGGATCAGCTGAAGGCCGGTGTGTTCACCCTGGCGGAATGCGGCATCAAGTTGCGCCGCAAGATTACGTTCCTGCGCATCGCGCTGACGTTCCAGCTTGGCAATCGACGCGTTCATCTCATCGATCTGTTTATTCAACTGGGAGAGGGTGTTTTGTGTTTCGCGGAGCTTACGTGCGGCGGCGGAGATCGCCTCTTCCTGCTGCTTAAGCTGAGCAAGCAGCGACGCGCGTTGCTGTTGCTGCTGACGTACTGCACGCTCTTTGGCGGCAATATCGGCCTGAATGGATTTCAGCTGGTCGCGATCGTCCGCGTGGGCGGATGCGGCGCACAGCAATACGCCAGCGCTGAGTGCGCTGGCGTAAAACAGAGGTCTGACTGATAACCTAAGCGGTTTCACGACCCATGTGATTGAAAAAATCGCCTTTCCCCTCATGGGGAGCGATTATTCCACGATGAACAGCGGCTTACCAGTCATCTCTTCAGGGATCGGCATACCCATCAGCGACAACATGGTTGGCGCGATGTCAGAAAGCTTGCCGCCTTCCACTGCTTTCAGTGCTTTATCACCTACATAAATCAGCGGAACCGGCAGGTTGGTGTGGGCCGTATGCGCCTGTCCGGTTGCCGGGTCGCGCATCTGCTCTGCGTTACCGTGGTCAGCGGTAATCAGCAGCTGGCCGCCAACGGATTCAACCGCTTTGGCAACCTGCTCAACGCAGTGATCCAGCGCTTCAACCGCTTTAATAGCCGCTTCCATCACCCCGGTATGACCCACCATGTCACCGTTCGGATAGTTACAGATGATGGTGTCGTATTTGCCGCTAACGATCGCCGCAACCAGTTTTTCGGTCAGTTCCGCAGAGCTCATCTCTGGCTGCAGGTCATAGGTAGCGACTTTTGGTGAATTAATCAGAATGCGATCTTCGCCTTTGAACGGCTCTTCTACACCGCCGTTAAAGAAGAAGGTGACGTGGGCATATTTCTCGGTTTCGGAGATACGCAACTGCGTCTTATCGTTTTTCGCCATCCACTCACCGAAGGTGTTGGCCAGTGAAGCCGGTGGGTATGCGCATGGGGCGTTGATGTCTGCGGCGTATTCGGTCAACTGGATGAAGTTGATGTTCACCGCTTTCTTACGGGCGAAACCGTCGAAATCGCTGTTAACGAATGCGCGGGTGATTTCACGCGCACGGTCAGCACGGAAGTTCATGAAGATCAGCGCGTCGCCATCTTCCATGGCGGCATCAGCCTGGCCTTCTGCGCGAATGACGGTCGCTTTCACGAATTCGTCGTTTTCATCGCGCGCGTACGCGGCTTCAAGGCCCTCAACGGCAGTCGCAAACTGGAACTCGCCTTTTGCCAGCGTCATCAGGTCATAGGCCTGTTCCACACGATCCCAGCGATTATCGCGATCCATGGCGTAGTAGCGACCAATAATAGATGCCACGCGGCCTTTGCCCAGTGCGGCAAATTTCTCTTCGAAGGCTTCCAGCGAACCTTTAGCGCTACGCGGTGGCGTATCGCGGCCATCCAGGAACGCGTGCAGGTAGATTTTTTCCGCACCGCGCTCAGCGGCCAGTTCAACCATCGCCATAATATGATCTTCATGACTATGAACGCCGCCGGCAGACAGCAGACCCATGATATGCACGGCTTTGCCTGCGGCAACGGCTTTATCCACCGCACCACACAGCACAGGGTTGGCGAAGAAGGTGCGTTCTTTGATTTCAACATCCAGACGCGTCAGATCCTGATAGACAATGCGCCCGGCGCCCAGGTTGACGTGACCGACTTCAGAGTTACCCATCTGACGGTCCGGCAGACCCACTTCCAGGCCGGATGCGTCAATCAGAGTGTGGGGACGTTTCGCCCACAGCGCATCCATGACCGGGGTTTTAGCGTTGAAAATGGCGTTATCCTGTTGATCTTCACGGTAGCCATAGCCATCCAGAATCACCAGTACCATAGGTTTTTTAGAAACCGACATTGCGACAACCTCATGCTCAAGAGTCAAAAATTTGCGTAATTTTACTACAGCTGAATCGTTCAAATAGCCGCAGAAGATCAAAGAAAGGGCAGGGGCAAGATGCTTCTCCGACCATTTTGAGGCATTTTTTTAGGTGGCATGCCGCAGAAAATGGATTAGCTTAGGGTCGCTGGCTGTATTTGCCACAACGCACAGGTATACTCCTGTCCTGGTTTTTTTAATCACTAAGTCGGGAGTAGTTACCCTCCATGCAAGAAATTATGCAATTCGTTAGCCGCCATCCGGTTCTGAGCATCGCGTGGATTGGCCTGCTGGCCGCTGTGCTGTTCACCACATTTAAGGGCCTGACGTCTAAGATTAAGGTTATCACCCGTGGTGAAGCGACGCGTCTGATTAACAAAGAAGATGCCGTCGTGGTCGATCTGCGTCAGCGTGACGATTTCCGCAAAGGGCACATTGCAGGCGCTATCAACCTGCTGCCAGCTGAAATCAAAGCCAACAACGTGGGCGAGCTTGAGAAGCATAAAGCCCAGCCGATTATCGTTGTTGACGGTACCGGCATGCAGGCGCAGGAATCTGCTAGCCTGCTTCATAAAGCAGGCTTCGAAAACGTCTCTGTACTGAAAGAAGGCATTTCCGGCTGGAGCGGAGAAAACCTTCCTTTGGTGCGCGGTAAATAAGGAGTTCAGTGATGGCCAATATCGAGATCTACACCAAAGCGACCTGCCCGTTCTGTCACCGTGCGAAAGCGCTGCTGAACAGCAAAGGCGTAACGTTCCTGGAACTGCCGATCGATGGTGACGCGATAAAACGCGAAGAGATGATTCAACGTAGTGGTCGCACGACGGTTCCGCAGATTTTTATTGATGCGCAGCACATTGGCGGCTGTGATGACTTGTATGCGCTCGACGCCCGTGGTGGACTCGATCCCCTGCTGAGCTAAGAGACTTTAGGACAATTTAAAAAGGGTTTTTCCATGTCAGAACAAAACAACACCGAAATGACTTTCCAGATCCAGCGTATCTACACCAAGGATGTCTCTTTCGAAGCGCCAAATGCGCCACATGTTTTCCAGAAAGATTGGCAGCCAGAGGTTAAACTTGATCTGGATACCGCATCAACCCAGCTGGCTGATGACGTGTATGAAGTCGTACTGCGTGTGACCGTGACCGCCTCTCTGGGCGAAGAAACTGCATTCCTGTGTGAAGTACAGCAGGGCGGTATCTTCTCCATCGGTGGTATTGAAGGCAACCAGATGGCGCATTGCCTGGGTGCATACTGCCCGAACATCCTGTTCCCGTATGCGCGTGAATGCATCACCAGCCTGGTTTCTCGCGGTACATTCCCGCAACTGAACCTTGCGCCAGTTAACTTTGATGCGCTGTTCATGAACTATCTGCAGCAGCAGGCTGGCGAAGGTGCTGAACAACATCAGGATGCCTGATGAGCACTGTTAATGCGTCAATGACTGTGATCGGTGCCGGCTCTTACGGCACCGCTCTTGCCATCACGCTGGCAAGAAATGGTCACGAGGTGGTCCTGTGGGGCCACGACCCAAAACATATCGCAACGCTGCAGCACGACCGCTGCAACGTGGCGTTCCTTCCTGACGTTCCGTTCCCTGACTCCCTGCACCTGGAAAGCGACCTTGCGACCGCGCTGGCAGCCAGCCGCAATATTTTGATTGTGGTGCCGAGCCATGTGTTTGGCGACGTGCTACAGCAGATTAAGCCGCTGATGCGCCCGGATGCACGCATTGTGTGGGCAACGAAGGGGCTGGAAGCCGAAACCGGTCGTCTGTTGCAGGACGTTGCCCGCGAAGTGCTGGGTACCGAGATCCCGCTGGCGGTTATCTCCGGCCCAACGTTTGCCAAAGAGCTGGCCGCAGGCCTGCCGACAGCGATTTCGCTGGCATCCACCGACCAGGCCTTCTCCGACGATCTCCAGCAGCTGCTGCACTGCGGCAAGAGCTTCCGCGTGTACAGCAACCCCGATTTTATCGGCGTGCAGCTGGGCGGTGCGGTGAAGAACGTCATCGCCATTGGCGCCGGGATGTCCGACGGCATTGGCTTTGGTGCCAATGCACGTACTGCGCTGATTACCCGTGGGTTAACCGAGATGTCCCGTCTCGGGGCGGCACTGGGTGCCGATCCGGCCACCTTTATGGGGATGGCGGGTTTAGGCGATCTGGTGCTGACCTGTACCGACAACCAGTCGCGTAACCGCCGCTTTGGCATGATGCTCGGTCAGGGCATGGATGTAAAAGGCGCGCAGGAGAAGATTGGTCAGGTGGTTGAAGGCTACCGCAATACCAAAGAAGTCCGCGAATTGGCGCACCGTTTTGGTGTCGAAATGCCAATAACCGAGGAAATTTATCAGGTATTGTATTGCGGAAAAAATGCGCGCGAGGCAGCATTGACCTTATTAGGCCGTGCGCGCAAGGACGAGCGCAGCAGTAACTAGTCGGAACCATTGTCACCTGAATGACCCAGCCAGCGCAGAACTGGCTGGTCATTATACTATCGTCTGGAGTAAGCAATGCCGTGTGAAGAACTGGATATCGTCTGGAATAATATTAAAGCCGAAGCCCGGGCGTTGGCCGACTGTGAGCCGATGCTGGCCAGTTTCTACCATGCAACGTTACTCAAGCACGAAAACCTCGGTAGTGCCCTGAGCTATATGCTCGCCAACAAGCTGGCGTCCTCAATCATGCCCGCCATCGCCATTCGTGAAGTGGTGGAAGAGGCCTACGCCGCAGACCCGGAAATGATCGCCTCTGCCGCCTGTGATATTCAGGCCGTGCGCACGCGTGATCCGGCGGTCGATAAATATTCTACGCCGCTGCTGTACCTGAAGGGTTTCCATGCCTTACAGGCGTACCGCATCGGCCACTGGTTATGGAAGGAAGGCCGCCGCGCGCTGGCAATTTTTCTGCAAAACCAGGTTTCTGTGACCTTCCAGGTTGATATTCACCCGGCGGCCAAAATTGGCCGGGGGATCATGCTCGACCATGCCACCGGGATTGTTGTCGGTGAGACGGCGGTCATTGAAGATGACGTGTCGATCCTGCAGTCGGTTACCCTGGGCGGTACCGGCAAAACCAGCGGCGATCGCCATCCGAAAATTCGTGAAGGGGTGATGATTGGCGCGGGTGCCAAAATCCTCGGCAATATCGAAGTGGGCCGCGGCGCGAAAATCGGCGCGGGCTCTGTGGTGCTGCAGCCCGTGCCGCCGCACACCACCGCCGCTGGCGTACCGGCGCGCATCGTCGGTAAGCCAGACAGTGATAAACCATCGATGGACATGGATCAGCACTTCAACGGCATTCACCATACGTTTGAGTATGGTGACGGCATTTAACTTCTGAGAATGGCGCCCGGATACCCCAGCTGGCGCCAGGCTTCATACACCACCACGGACACCGCGTTCGACAGGTTCATGCTGCGGCTGTCCGGCATCATCGGAATACGGATTTTCTGCTCAGCGGGCAGGGCGTCCAGAATCGTGGCCGGCAGGCCGCGGGTTTCCGGACCAAACATCAGATAGTCGCCTGCCTGGTAGCTCACGGCGCTGTGCGCGGGCGTGCCTTTGGTCGTCAGGGCAAACATGCGCTCTGGCTTTTCGCTTTCCAGAAACGCGGCGTAATCATGATGGCGAACCACCGCGGTAAATTCATGATAATCCAGCCCCGCACGACGCAGGCGTTTGTCATCCCACGTAAAGCCCATCGGCTCGATAATATGCAGGCGAAACCCGGTGTTGGCGCACAGGCGGATAATGTTGCCGGTATTAGGCGGAATTTCTGGTTCGAATAAAACGATGTTAAGCATGCTGCCCCCTTAATTGCGGGGGCAGCATAGCAGAAATGACGGGCACTACGCGACGCCGGGTTCCTGTGGGCGGCAGCGCAGCATTTTATAGACGGTGGCACCCGCAGCCACCAGCGCGGGCAGGCTGAGGATCATCAATATACTGTCTGCCTGCCACTGCATGGAGAGAAGCTGCGCGCTGGTCATGGTACCCGCCACGCCACCAAAACGGCCAATTCCCTGCATCCACGCGATACCCGTCGCGCGGCATTCTGTTGGGTAGAAGATGGCGGCCAAAGTTTGCATCCCTGATTGCGCGCCGTTCATGGCGATCCCCATCAGGAAAATCAATCCGCCAAACAGGGCGATGTGATTATGCTCCATGCCGAGCAGCAGGATGAGCGCCATGGTCAGGATAAATCCGCCTGCCACCACCCTGTGCGCCTCCCAGCGGTCCATCATCCACCCGGCGAGAAGAATGCCTGCGGTACCGCCGAAGGTGAACAGCGAGGTGAGCCAGGCAGATTCCGCCAGCGGATAACCCATCCCCAGCATCAGCGTCGGCATCCAGCTCAGCAGGACGTAATAAATCACCAGCCCCATAAAGTAGGTCACCCACAGCATCAGGGTGCCGGGCAGCCAGGGCATAGAAAACAGCTGTGCCACGCTCCCTTTCTTAGACGCGACCCGCTCCTCCGCCAGGAAAAAGCCGGTCACGCCATCCAGCGTGTCGCGGGCGAAGCGGCTGGCGATACGGCGGATCTGCATCATGTCTCTTCCACGCTGTACCAGAAACTTCACCGACTCCGGCAAAAACAGCGCCAGCAGCAGCGTCAGGATCAGCGGGGCAATTGCGCCGGTCAGCAGTACGCTTCGCCAGCCGTGGTGAGGAATCAGCCAGGAGGAGATTGCCCCACCGCCCGCCGCGCCCAGAGGAAAACCGCAGTACATGGTATTGATCGCCATGGCGCGACAGCGCTTAGGGGCAAACTCTGAGATCAGCGTGATGGAGTTAGGCATTGCCGCACCCAAACCCAGGCCGGTGAGAAATCGCCACAGCGTCAGGGTGTTCAGGGTTTGCGCCCAGGCGGCGCCCAGGCTTGCAAGACCAAAGAATAAACACGAAAAGACCAGTACGCGCTTGCGGCCCATCCGGTCCGATACCGGACCTGCGATCAGCGCACCCAGCGACAGTCCCAGCAGCGCGGCACTCAGTACCGGCCCCAGATCCTGTTTGTGGATCCCCCATTCTGCCGAGAGCGTCGGGGCAATGTAGCCCATTGCCGCTGTATCGAAACCATCGATTGCCAGCACCAGAAAGCCCAGCACAATGAGTAGCCAGTGAAACCATGAAAAGGAACTGTCGTCGATTACCTGCTGAATATCCACCTTACCTGAATAGGCCATACGCTCCTCTCTGATGTGATGTTGTTTTTGTGTTCTTGTATTTGCTTGTCTATACAATTGCGTGTGGCGGGGGATGTCAAATATTCTTATCTAATATGTTATCTAGATGTTATTTACGACACAAAAACGCGCCCGATGGAGGAGATCGGACGCGTGAGTAAGGTAGGTTAAGGGGAGGGGGTCAGGCCGCGTCTCCGTGGGTAAGCGGTGCCAGTGCCGCAGGGATCTTGCTCAGCTCCTGCACCAGAGAATCCTTGCTGATCTCGCCGATTGTTTTCGCCCCGGTGAGAGTCATTGCAACCTTCATCTCTTTCTCAATCAGGTTGAGCAGGTTTGCTACCCCTGCCTGGCCGCTGGTGGCCAGCGCGTAAAGATAAGCGCGTCCCAGAAGTACGCTGTCGGCGCCGAGCGCAATCATACGCACCACGTCCAGCCCGTTACGAATACCGCTATCGGCGAGGATAGCGATGTCGCCTTTAACCGCATCGGCAATCGCCGGAAGGGCGCGTGCGGATGAGAGCACGCCATCAAGCTGACGTCCGCCGTGGTTCGAGACCACTATCCCGTCTGCGCCAAAACGCACCGCGTCGCGGGCGTCGTCCGGGTCGAGGATCCCTTTGATCACCATTGGGCCGTCCCAGAATTCGCGGATCCACTCCAGGTCTTTCCAGGAGATGGACGGATCGAAATTGTTCGCCAGCCAGCCGATATAATCTTCCAGCCCGGTAGGCTTACCGAGATAGGCCGAGATGTTCCCCAGATCGTGTGGACGGCCATTCAGGCCCACGTCCCACGCCCACTGCGGATGTGTTACCGCCTGCCAGTAACGACGCATAGCAGCATTCGGGCCGCTCATGCCGGAGTGGGCATCACGGTAGCGCGCGCCGGGGGTGGGCATATCAACGGTAAAGACCAGCGTGGAACAGCCCGCCGCTTTGGCGCGCTCCAGCGCGTTACGCATAAAGCCGCGATCGCGCAGAACGTACAGCTGGAACCACATCGGGCGTTTGATGGTCGGGGCCACCTCTTCAATCGGGCAGACAGACACGGTGGAGAGGGTAAACGGGATGCCTTTGGCATCCGCCGCCGCAGCGGCCTGCACTTCACCGCGACGGGCGTACATGCCGCACAGCCCGACCGGGGCAAGCGCTACCGGCATGGAGAGCGTTTCGTTAAACAGTTTCGTCTCAAGGCTCAGATCCGACATATTCTTCAGCACGCGCTGACGCAGAGCCACCTCCGACAGATCTTCCACGTTACGGCGCAGGGTATATTCGGCATAGGCCCCGCCGTCGATATAGTGGAACAGGAACGGCGGCAAAATACGCTGCGCCGCGGCGCGGTAGTCACTGGCTGCTGAAATAATCATGCTTTGTTCTCCCTGGATATATCACTGTCGCCAGGCAGACGGGTAATACGCGCCTGTCGGGCCTGATCTTCATCAAATCGTTTAATGGTGGTGTGGACGAAGCCCAGATGCGCCATCATCGCCTTGCGTGCGGCCTCGGCATCACCGGCCAGAATGGCGTTGAGCACCGCCTCGTGCTGTTCGGTCAGTTGAGCAAAGACCGGCGGGACCAGATACATGCGCTGGCGGCTCTGCTTCACGGAGGATTGCAGCAGGTCGAAAAAACCGCGCATGGTCTGGAGCAGCACCACGTTGTGTGATGCCTCGGCAATCGCCAGGTGAAAGCGGACATCCGCCTGCGAAGCGATATCCGGGTCGCTGCTTTGCGTGGCGTCGAAGCAGGCCCTGAGCTTCTCTTTGTCGGCTTCGGTTGCCCGCATGGCCGCATGCCAGGCGGTACTGGTTTCGATGGCGTGACGGGCTTCGAGGATGTCGAAGCTGTAGTCCGGGTCATTCTCCATCAGTGTTTTGAGCGGCTGGACGATGTTTTGCTCGGACCAGTCGTCATGTTGCCAGCGCACAAAGGTGCCGCCGCCGCGACGGCTTACAAGTACCCCTTCGCTGACCAGCGTCGCCAGCGCTTCACGCAGGGAATTGCGTGACACGCCAAGCTGGGCGGCGAGTTGACGTTCGGCGGGCAATTTCATGCCCGCTTCCAGCTGTTGTTCTTCAATCAGCGCCCGCACGCGAGAGGCAATCTCGTCGGACAGGCGTCTGGGCATGACTATCATGGGATCATCCAGGTTAAGACATAGGCCTGCAGGGTGGTGATCACCCCGACCATGCAGGTGAATATCAGGCTGTGTTTCATGGTAAAACGGAACAGATCCGACTCTTTACCCACCAGCCCTACTGCCGCACAGGCAATGGCGATGGACTGTGGAGAGATCATCTTCCCGGTCACGCCGCCGGTGGTATTCGCGGCCACCAGCAGTACGTCAGAGACGCCAATCTGCTGAGCCGCCGTCGCCTGCAGGGCGGCGAACAGGGCGTTAGACGAGGTATCTGAACCGGTCAGGAACACCCCCAGCCAGCCGAGGAACGGCGAGAAGAAGGTGAAGGCGTGGCCGGTATGGGCCAGCGCCAGTGCCAGCGTTGATGACAGGCCGGAGTAGTTCGAGATAAACGCGAACGCCAGCACCATGCCGATGGAGTAGATCGGCAGCATCAATTCTTTAATGGTCGCCGCAAAGGTCTGTACCGCGGCGGCCGGTTTCATGCGCAGCCACACCACAGAAAGGAGTGCGGCAAACAGGATGGCCGTGCCGGTGGCGGAGAACCAGTCAAACTTAAATACCGCCGCGTACGGCGTGGCGTCGTGCACCACTGGCGGCATACGGGCGACCATCTTGTCGAGGAACGGCACGGAGATGTTAATCACCATGTCGTACAGCGCACCGCCCGGGGCGAACAGGGCCTTAAACGGCGGGATGCTCCACAGCGTTACGGTGGCGGTCAGGAACAGGAACGGTGACCAGGCGCGAACGATCTGCCCGGCGGTATAGCCCGTGCGGGCGAGCGTCTGATCCACGTGCGACGCGCCCATATCGGCAAAGCGGAAGATGCGCACAGGCTGCCAGTGTTTCAGGAACAGCGTCAGACAGACCAGCGACACCAGGGAAGAGATAATGTCCGGCAGCTCCGGGCCAAGGAAGTTGGAGCTGAGATACTGGGCAATCGCGAACGAACCGCCCGCCACCATCACCGCAGGCCAGGTCTCCTTCACGCCGCGCCAGCCGTCCATAATCGCCATGATCCAGAACAGCACGATAATGGTCAGGAACGGCAGCTGGCGGCCAACCATCTGACCAATCTCGAAGCTGTCCAGGCCAGTCACCTGGCCTGCGACCAGAATCGGAATACCCATCGCACCAAACGCCACCGGCGCGGTGTTGACGATCAGGCAAAGACCGGCGGCATAGAGCGGGTTAAAGCCCAGCCCCACCAGCAGCGCGGCGGTGATTGCCACCGGCGCACCAAACCCTGCCGCCCCTTCCAGAAACGCCCCGAAGGAGAAGCCGACAATCAGCATCTGCAGGCGCTGGTCCGGCGTGATGGAGAGAATCGACGAGCGAATGATGTCGAACTGCCCGGTTTTGACTGAGATTTTATAGACGAAGACTGCGGCAATGATGATCCACGCAATCGGCCACAGGCCATAGAAGAAACCGTAGACAACGGATGCCAGCGCGCGATCGATCGGCATTTTGTAGAAGAACAGCGCCACCAGCAGCGCGATGGCGACGGTGTACGTCGCGGCGAGGTAGCCCTTCAGCTTGAGCTTAATCAGCGCAAAGAAGAAGAACAGGATCGGCAGCGATGCGATCAGGCTAGACAGCCAGATATTTCCGGCCGGGTCGTAGTTTTGTTGCCAGAGGCTCATGCAGGTCTCCTGGGGACCAGACAGCCTATGCTGCGGGTGAGTCTCCGCTCATCTCTGCGTCACAGTCTGTGTAAAAGTGGTCCTGCCAATATTGTGTTGTAGGGGTAATGACAATGAATGGTTAATCAACTGTTGCTATTCGGCAATATATTTGTGACGTGAATCATTGAAACTGTGAACGAAGGATAGCTTTAAAACCCATTGGTAGGACCAAATCCACAATGTTCAGGGTTGAGCAGGAACCGGGTCAAAATCGTGTCATTCAGTCAGGCGCGGTGCGTAGCGAAGGGGATAAAGAGAAGCAAGTACCGCAATCATGTTAACTTTAGGAGAGATTTATGTTTTATTCTGGTTTGTGTTGGGTGTCTTGCGTGTTAAGGGTGTGATTTTTTACCTAAAAATAAAAATTTTTTTTAGGTAAAAATGCGGAATATCATGTTTAGCAAAAAATTACATTTAAGGTAAATTTCACATATAGGATTTAACAGCTTATTACAAACGATCATTTGCTGATCAATGATAAAATATCCTTTATAAGCGCACCTGACCAGTATAAAAACGATGTTTTTCGGACGATGCTAATAATTTCTTCTAATAATATTCTTAAAAAAATTGATCAAACAATGATCAGTTGTGTAAGTAAAATAATTTAGCTTCGGTATTAGGAGGTAGTTAATAATTCTCAGGGCTATGGAAATGCGTTAAATATGTTATCTGGCTGTTAAATATGAAATGTGAAACAGGCCTGCTGAGCGCTTTTAAGTGCGTAGACGTTAAAAGACATTTGATTTACTATTTATTGAGATACAACGTTACAGAAGATGCTAAATTAAATTTTAACTACACACTAATCATTGTTATTTGCGGCCTGACGAGTTTTCCAAAACTGTAGGATATAGCGAAAGGGTTTGCAGAAAATATACGGATTGTCACTCTGGGATGGACCCTGATTTATTCTTTGAGGTCGCGTCACCAATTCTGTTAGTACCCTTTGGGTGACGGTTTTAAAATCCTTATAGAAATTATTGTACCTGGTACAACAAATCAATATCTGTTTAATTTACAGAGGGGAAAGTGTTCCTAATGAAAATCAAAAATGTGGCGCTGGCATTTGCCACGGCGGGGTTTCTGTTATCTTCTCAGGCGGTGCTGGCAAGCAGTAATTCAGGCGTTAATACTAGCCTGAATACAGACGCAGGTACACAGAGCACAGGCGGTACAATCAACTTCACCGGCAAGATTACCCTTATTTCCTGTAACATTACTACGGCATCAAAAACCAAAACGGTAGATCTTGGGGCGTGGGCGAAAAGCTACTTCGATGAACACGTTGAAACAACGCCGCGTGAGTTCAAAATCAACGTCGAAAAATGCCCGGAAACGGTTAAATCTGTGGCGGTGCTGTTTGACGGTAATAAAGATGCGGTTGATGACTCGCTGTTGCAGGTTACGCCAGGCACGGGTATGGCGACGGGCGTCGGGGTGAAGCTTTATAACAGCGATCGCAGCACGGTTATTAAGCCGGGTACGGTTTCAAAAACCACCGCACCAGATGCTCAAGGCAATGCAGAATTAACGTTCTTTGCCGCACTGGACAAAGATGGAACGGAAATCAAAGCGGGTGATGTCAACGCTGTGTCCAATTTCCTGATGGTTTATAACTGATTATTTTTAGCCACCTCCAGAGATAATAGAGATGAAACGTTTGTCGTATATTATGCTCACTGCATTAATGGTTAGCTCTGCGTCAGTTTCCGCAGGCGTAGTAATGGGGGGAACACGGATCGTATACCCGCAAAACAGTAAGGAGGTGGCATTTTCTGTATCTAATATGGAAAGTGCAGTTCCCTATCTGATTCAGTCGTGGGTTGAGAATGACGCTGAAGGGAAAAACCGCGCCGCGCCATTTATCGTCACGCCGCCACTATTCAGGCTTGATCCGGATCAGACCAATACGCTTCGTATTCAATATACCGGCGCGCCGCTGCCCGCAGATCGTGAATCCGTATTTTGGCTCGATATTAAGGCCATTGCGCCAAAGCCAAAAGAGAGCAGCAACGAATTACAAATTAACATTAAATCGAAATTTAAAATTTTCTACCGCCCTGAAAACCTGAAAGGCGATGCTGCAACCGCCTGGCAAAAGGTGAGGTTCTCAACGACGCAGAAAGGGCTTGAGGCCACCAACCCGACGCCGTATTACGTCTCTTTTTATCGCCTCAGCGTCTCGGGGCACAGCATTGAGCAACCGGGCATGATCGGCCCAGGCGAAACCCGCGAATGGCCTGTGGCAGCCTCCGGCAGCGTTACCTGGTCGGCTATTATTGATTTTGGCGCTATTACCGCGACCCGGTCGCAGCCTCTTTAAACCATGCCTTCTCGCCTGTTTCATTATGCGCCACTTTCGGTGCTGCTGCTCAGCATAAGCCGCACAGGATGGGCCGAGGATTATTTTGATCCCGCCGCGCTGGAGCTTTCTTCTGCCGAACAGAAAACGGCGGATCTGCACTATTTCTCCGAAAAGGGCGGGCAGATGCCCGGCACGTGGCTCGTAACGATTGAGGTTAACGGACGCGAGGAACGGCATCAGGAGATTACCTTCGTCAATGAGAAAGGCAGCCTGCAGCCCGTGTTTAGCGTACCGCTGCTGGAGACGCTCGGGGTGAATGTGGGGGCGATCCCGGCGCTTTCCCGGTTGCAGGAGGGAGAGACCTTCACGCATATCGCCGATTTTATCCCGGCGGCGCGGACCTCCTATGATTTTAACCAGCAGCGCCTGTTTCTCAGCCTGCCGCAGGCGGCGATGACGCACCGCAGCCGTGGCTATGTGCCCCCCTCGCAGTGGGATGATGGTATTCCGGCGGCATTTGTTGATTACAGCCTCACGGGGGGGCAGGCTCATCATCAAAACGGCGACACGACGTCAAGCTACCTTAGCCTGCGTAACGGCGTAAACCTGGGACCGTGGCGGCTGCGTAATACGTCGGCCTGGAGTTACAGCAACGCGGGCGGCAATCGTTTTCAGTCACAAAGCAGCTGGCTGAGCAGGGATATTCGCAGCCTGAACAGCCAACTGCGGATCGGCGATGCCTGGACTGCCGGCGACCTGTTCGATAGCGTGGCGTTTCGCGGGGTTCAGCTCTCATCCAGCGAGAGTATGTTACCCGACAGCCAGCGCGGCTTCGCGCCGACAATTCGCGGCGTCGCGCACAGCTATGCCAGGGTTTCTGTTTCGCAAAATGGCTATGTCATTTATGAAACCTGGGTTGCCGCCGGGCCGTTTGTTATTAACGATCTGTTCCCCGGCGCGCAAAGCGGCGATTTGCAAGTGACCATCACGGAAAGCGACGGCTCGAAACGCGTATTTACCCAGCCTTATTCTGCGGTACCGTTTATGCGGCGCCAGGGCAGCCTGAAATACAGCCTCAACGCCGGACGCTTTCACTCCGGCTCCAGCGATGCCCGGTCGCCGGACTTTGTTGAAGGCGCTTTTTTCTACGGCTTGTTCTCCAGTATGACGGTATACGGCGGCTTTCGTACCGCGAATAACTACCAGGCCGGCGCCATTGGCGTGGGCAGAGGGTTTGGCGCGTTCGGCTCGCTGGGCGTTGACGATACGCTGGCAAAAAGCCGTTTATCTGACGGCAAAAGCGTAATAGGGCAGGCGTGGCGCGTTCAGTATCAGAAGGATTTTAATACCACCGGCACCGCCTTCAATCTGGCGAGCTATCGTTATGCTTCGCGCAATTTTTATGAGTTTAGCGAGCTGAATCAGTCTGACAGCCAGCAGTTACGGCTCAATAACCGCCGTAGCCGCTCGCAAATAACCTTCTCACAGACGCTGGGGCAGTTCGGCAGTCTTAGCGTTTCGGCGTGGATGCAGGATTACTGGCACACCTCCGGGCAGGATAAAACCATACACCTTGGCTGGTACACCAGCTGGCGGGGCATTTCATGGGGAGCGGGGTATGACTATACCGACTCAGCACGTGAGCAACATCCCGATCGCACCGTGTCGTTTAATATCAATATTCCGCTCGGTAACTGGCTACCGGACAGCTCGGTGAGTTACTTCATCAATAAAAATAACCGTGGGATGTCCACGCAGCAGGTGTCACTCAACGGCAGCGCGCTGGCGAACCGCAACCTCAACTATAGCGTTCAGCAGAGTAAAGCCAGCGAGGGACAAGCCGACAGCACCAGTCTGGCGCTGCAATATAACGGCGGCTACGGCAACGTAAGCCTCGGTTATGATCGCAGCCGAAACGGCGATAATGCCAGTCTCGGCCTCGCCGGGGGCGTTATCGCCACGCAGTATGGCGTCACGCTCAGCCAGCCGCTGGGCGATAGCGTCGCCCTGCTGCGCGTGCCTGGCGCGGCGAACGTTGAGCCGGAGGGCTACAGCGGCATCCATACCGACAGTCGCGGCTACGCGGTTATGCCCGCGCTTTCGGCCTATCGTAAGAATACCGTCAATCTTGATACGGCGACGCTTGGCGAAAACGTCGACGTTGAGCAGAGCGGTCTGACGCTCGTTCCCACCAGCGGCGCGGTGGTGCTTGCTAATTACGCAACGCACATTGGCTATCGCGTGCTGTTCTCCCTGCGATACCACGGCGAGCCATTGCCATTTGGCGCCCAGGCCGAGGTGGTGGAGCAAAAACGTCGTTCAGCCAACCGAAGCATGGTGGCTGACGGCGGTCAGGCTTACCTGAGCGGAGTACCGGAGCGCGGCACGCTGCGCGTAACCTGGTATGAAGACGGAGAGCCGCGTCAGTGCCAGACGCCGTTCAAACTGGGGGCGGTTCATATGGCTCCCGGCATCGCTACTCTGTCTCTTGAGTGCCACTAGAGGAATATTATGCGTCACTTTATTCAATGGGTTTTCTACCTCAGTCTACTTTCTCTTTTTGGCATGCTGAGTTTTCATGCGCACGCTCAGGCCTCGCCCTGCCACACCACGCGCAATCAGTGGGTTGTCCAGGTACCCTACGCCATTGGATATGCTCCTGGCACAGCGGACTGGACGCCGGTTTCCGCGCCGATACAGTCTACCGGGGCGGATTTTTACAGCTGCGATGGCGGAAATGACGCCTGGCGAAGTATCGGATTTGTCGAGATGGATAATCCCGTCGGCACCGTGGTGGGGGAAGACGGTGCGTCGCGGCACGTCTACAAAACCCAGATTGAAGGCATCGGCTACGCGCTCGGGTTCCGCGAGCAGCAGTACTGTGGTGCGGATGCCGTGCGGTATATTGACGGCACCAGCCCGGTGGACGGCAACGAGTCACGCCGTATCTGCGACGCCTCACAGAATCCTGCTTTTGCCAGCGCCTCAACCTATAAGATGCAGTTCTGGGTGGTGTTTTACAAAATACCGACGTCCAGCGCCATGCCTGATGATAACGCCAACTCCCAGGAGCAAAACGTCGGATCGCTGATATTACAGGCGGGAGAAAACAAAGCCAGCGCGACCAGCGTCGCGACACCGGTGCAGATCCGTCTCGCCAGCTTCACGGTCAGGCATACCAGCTGTTCCGTTGGTTCCCGCAGCATTCTGGTGCCGATGGGAACCGTAAGCCAGCGTGAATTTCACGGCACAGGCTCCCGCGCCGGTGGCGGACGCTTCAGCATTCCGGTGACCTGTGAAAATAACACGACGGTGAAGATGGGCTTTTTCGGCGATACCACGCCGGGCAACGATCGGGCGCTGGCGTTAACGAAGCAGCAGGATAGCGCCAGCGGCGTCGGGATCGAACTGCTTTATGGCGACAATACCGGCTCGGTTCAGGGGCAGGTGGTGCCGTGGAATACCCCGCAGGTGTCGGCGCTTGGGCAGGTGGGAGATAACCAGACGCAGACCTTCTGGTTTGATGCGCATTATATTCAGACAGAAGAGAACGTGACGGCGGGAAAAGCGGATGCGATGGCCACGTTTAACCTGATTTACAACTGAGTGTTCCCCTGCCGCTGCGGCAGGGGAGACCGATCAGAACGCCGTCTTACAAAAACCCGTCATCTCTTTCAGACCCATCTCGCGGCCAAGCTCGGTCATCGGGTGGACCACCACCAGACCCCGTACGCTTTTCTTCAGCTTGCCCATATCGGCCTGCTCTTTTTTGGTAATGGCGCGGCGGTGCGGCATATTCATCAGCTTCTGCGCTTCTTTACTCAGCTTCTGGCTTTTCACTTCGCGCAGGCGCTCGATCTCCGCTTCCAGCTTCGCGGTCTCTTTCTCCAGCTCGGCGTACTTCTCGGCGGAGTCTACCAGCGAGAGACCGGCCATCTGATGGCGGATCAGATCCAGGCGGTCGCTCAGGCGTTTAATTTCGTTCTTTTCGACTTCTTTCATGACAAATAACTCTGAAAACGGGGAATTTAGAGGGAAGGATACACCAATGTGAGCAGGCTTACTTCTGAAACGCTTTTTTTAAGCTGATTCGGGAAATCAGCTCAGTCAGGGAAAGAACCATCGTGGAACGGACAACCTGTTGATAACGCAGCTTTTGCATGGCGTACAGTTCCGGGTCGCTGTTATCAAAATGGGGGGCAGGGGGGAGCGCGGTAACGCAATGTAGCTCGCCGAAGGGGCCAAGGATCTCGTCATCGGTAAAGGTGTACTCATTACCGTCATGATTGAGCTCTTCGCGCAGCGCCATCAACAGCTCCGCATCTTCATACTCTTGCCGGTTCAGCACGCCAAGACCATAAATCAGCTTCAGACGCACGGATAAATCGCCCAGCGGTCCGTCGCCGTCCAGTAACGGTTCTACAGCATATTTTACCGCGTAGTCGTCTTTGCGAAACACCTGAAGTACCAGGATATTCACCGCCTCGGTTAACAACTCGACGGCGGTAATCAGGAAACTTCGTACGGTTTTGCCAGCATTCAGACGCTCAAGCACACGATTTTCAAAGGCCTGGGTTTGTTCCATTATTGCCTGCATATCTGACAATCTGTAATCAGGGCGGCAGGATCACCTGCGCCTCACTGTGCATCATTTGGTTGCGTTATATGCGTTAACCGCCTCCGCAACCACGTCGCTGTTGGCGTCCAGACCGGAAATCTGCGCCAGCGCAGCCTGTGCGCCCTGGTCATCAATCAGCTGAGCCAGCTCCTGCGCCTGCGGATCCTGCTCGCTGCGGTAGTGCATCGCGGCGGCAATCCCTTTCACCAGGTTGGCGTGCGGCAGGCCGTATTCCAGCGTACCCAGCAGCGGCTTGATCAGGCGATCGCCCGCGCTCAGCTTACGCAATGGCTGGCGGCCCACGCGCTCAACGTCATCTTTCAGATACGGGTTTTCAAAACGACCGAGGATTTTCTGGATGTATGCTGCGTGTTTATCAGCATCAAAACCGTAGCGTTTGATCAGCACCGCGCCGCTCTCTTCCATTGCCCCTTTTACCACCGCGCGGATCTTCTCGTCGAGGATCGCATCACGAATAGTCTGATGACCGGCCAATTTTCCGAGGTACGCGGTTATAGCATGACCCGTGTTCAGCGTGAAGAGTTTACGTTCCACAAATGCCATCAGGTTATCAGTTAATTCCATACCTGGAATGGTCGGCAGCGCGCCTTTAAACTGGGTTTTGTCCACGATCCACTCGCTGAAGGTTTCTACCGTCACTTCCAGCGGGTCGTTAGTTGCAGATTCTGACGGCGGAACGATACGGTCAACGGCAGAATCCACGAAGCCAACGTGCGCTTCAACCCAGGCTTTGTCTTCGTCCGCAACGGCGGCCAGAACGTGGCCTTTCAGCTGCGTGGTGCCACGCACCATATTTTCACAGGCAATGATGTTCAGCGGGGTATCGATGCCCTGCGCTTTACGTTTTGCCAGGCCTTTTGCGACCGCAGGCGCGATGCGCTCAAGTACCACCGGGCCCACCGCGGTGGTCACCAGGTCAACGCTGGCGATGAGGTCGATAACATCGTCGCCAATACTGCTTACCGCGTTGACGCCAGAGACCGTTTCAACCTGCTCGTTTTCTCCCACCACGTGTACCTGGTAGCTATGACGGGCATTCAGGGCATCCAGAACGACCTGATTCACATCGGCGAATGTCAGCGTAATGCCCGCGTCTGCCAGCAGTTTGCCGATAAAGCCACGACCGATATTACCTGCGCCAAAATGTAATGCTTTCATAGTGTTAACCTTTATCAATGTTTTTACCCGAGAGGGCTGGGGTGAGGAACGTTTACCCCTCACCCTAGCCCTCTCCCCTAAGGGGAGAGGGAAGATACGCTGTTATTTGTTGAGGAGTGCCAGCACTTCTTCAACGCTTTCAGTCTGTGCCAGACGCTCGATGACGGACTCATCATCCAGCGCGTTGGTCAGGCTGGTAATCACCTGGATGTGCTCGTTATTGCGAGCGGCGATACCAATCACCAGGCGGGCAATGTCGTCTTCTTCTTCACCGAAGCGCACGCCATCAGGATACTGGCAGAACACCACGCCGGTTTTGAGCACGCGGTCTTTCGCTTCCACCGTACCGTGCGGTACCGCGATGGATTCGCCCAGGTAGGTTGGCGTCAGTTTTTCGCGTTCCAGCATCGCGTCGACATATTCAGGCTGAACGTAGCCGCCTTTCACCAGCTGCTCACCGGCAAAGCGAATTGCCTCTTCTTTGGTGCTCGCGGTACGGCCGAGGAAGATGTTCTCCGCGCCCAGCTTAAACAGGTGAGCATTGCTCTCGTCAAAGCTATCCTGCAGGCTGGTCCGCACTTTCACTTCGTTGTCTTCGTGACGCTGTGCGGCCACCAGACGTTCAGTCAGGCTGGTGTACAGGCCGCTGTCGAGGAAGTTGGTCAGCGAAATATGCTGTGCCTGCGGTACCTGGCGCATGGCGCGTTCGGTCAGGTCACGGTGCGTAATCACCAGGTCAACATCCGGTGGCAGGCTGTTAATGGCGCTGTTGGTCACTGAGATATTGGTCAGGCCTGCATCCTGCACTTTCTTACGCAGCACGCCGGCACCCATTGCGCTGGAACCCATACCGGCATCACAGGCAACGATGATTTTACGCACGTGGCTCAGGTCGTTAGAAACATCACCCGCTGACAGCGGCGTTGCGCCTTTGGACTCGGCTTTCATGTCGTGCATACGACGGGTGGCCGCTTCGATATCGTCATCTTCTTTCACTTTGCTGGTTTTCAGCAGGATAGAAGCGACCACGAAGGAGACCGCCATTGCCGCACAGATAGCCGCGATGTTAGCAAAATAGGCACCTTTCGGCGTCATCGCCAGTACCGCCAGGATAGAGCCCGGAGACGCCGGAGAAACCAGACCACCGTTCAGCACGCTCAGAGTGAACACACCGGTCATACCGCCGAGGATAACGGCCAGGATCAGACGTGGGTTCATCAGCACGTACGGGAAGTAAATTTCGTGAATACCGCCCAGGAAGTGAATGATAGCCGCACCGCCAGCAGACTGCTTCGCGCTGCCGCGACCAAAGAACATGTACGCCAGCAGAACGCCCATACCCGGACCCGGGTTCGCTTCAATCAGGAAGAAGATGGACTTGCCGAGGTCATGAGACTGCTGAATACCCAGCGGTGAGAAGATACCGTGGTTGATGGCGTTGTTCAGGAACAGGATTTTCGCCGGTTCAACAAAGATAGACGCCAGCGGCAGCATGTCGTGCGCCACCATGAAGTTAACGCCCGCCGCCAGAATCTTGGACAGGACTTCAACTGCCGGGCCAATGCCGAGGAACGCCAGAATCGCGAGGATCATCCCGATGATGCCCGCAGAGAAGTTGTTCACCAGCATCTCGAAGCCGGATTTGATTTTGCCATCAACCCAAACGTCGAATTTCTTAATCGCCCAGCCACCCAGAGGACCGGCGATCATCGCACCGAGAAACATCGGCATATCCGCACCGACGATAACACCCATGGTTGTGATGGCACCCACTACGCCACCACGGTCACCGCCCACCAGACGACCACCGGTATAACCGATGAGCAGCGGCAGCAGGTAAGTAATCATTGGGCCAACAAGTTTCGCCAGCGTTTCGTTAGGCAACCACCCTGTCGGAATGAATAATGCAGTGATGATACCCCACGCGATAAACGCGCCGATATTTGGCATCACCATATTGCTGAGGAAACGACCAAAGCTTTGAACTTTGATCTTGAAATCGGATGACATAAAACACCCCTTCTTCTGTTTACGCTTAGGCTTGCGGCCCGAGGTTTATTGTTAATGAGGCGGCAGAGGTAGCCGGGCCCTGTTCTGATGCTGTGAAATCTGGCACTGAATCGTTCAACTGTCCAGACAGCGAAAAATTGTGTGATCACAATCACGTAAATGCAGGGGGTGTGGCGGGAAATGAGGTGATCTGAATCACAAAACCACAGTCTAAAAAAAACACAATGGGGAGGAAATCGGCAAAACACCCCTGTTTTTGTGAGATGTATCACATTTAGTTGTCGCGAGTTTGTTTCTGAGTTGTGATTTAATTCACAAAAAATTTTTATACGGATTTCTCCGGCTGTGATCGGCGGCAAATTCTGCCTGACGAATGAGCGTCACGATGGTTCTGGGCAACACGCAAAGCTAAAAAACCACTTTTCATGTGTGGTATGGCGAAAAGCGAAAACGTGGATTACGCTCATAATGTAAGGTTAAGTATATTATTATTCAGGATATATTTTGACACGTTTATAAACTTGCATGGAGATATTATAAAAACCGATACTCCCCGGCTCTGAAATAACCAGTCTACCTTTTATGTTTAAAAATAAATTAATTAGGTTGCGTACTGTTTTATTAATTTAATGAGTTGACGTTGTTTAAGTGAGGAGAATATGTTTCTCAACTATTTTGCGCTGGGCGTATTGATTTTTGTTTTTCTGGTTCTGTTTTACGGAATCATCGCCATTCATGACATCCCCTATAACATGGCCAAAAAGCGTAATCATCCCCATGCCGATGCAATCCACACGGCGGGCTGGATTAGCCTGTTTACGCTCCATGCCATCTGGCCGTTCCTGTGGATCTGGGCCACGCTGTACCGGGAAGATCGCGGTTGGGGCATGCAAAACCACATCACCAAACCTGATGAGGTGCCGGGTATGGATGCGCTGGCCAAACGCGTGGCCGAATTAGAACAAAAGCTGGCAGCGGTACAGCCCACTGCTGATACGAAAACGCTGGAGCGCTAATTATGGATCTGTTGATTATTTTGACCTACGTGGCGTTTGCCTGGGCGATTTTTAAAATATTCCGTATTCCGGTCAACCAGTGGACGCTCGCCACCGCCACATTAGGTGGGGTATTTATTGTGGCGGGCCTTATTTTATTAATGAACTATAACCCCCCGTATACGTTTACGGCGCAAAAAGCGGTTATTTCAATCCCGATTACGCCGCAGGTGACCGGCGTGGTCAGCGAAGTCACTGATAAAAATAACCAGCTTATTAAAAAAGGCGAAGTGTTATTTAAACTTGACCCGGGCCGCTATCAGGCACGGGTCGACAGACTGCAGGCCGACCTGGTGACCGCGACGCACAATATCGACGTGCTCAAAGCGCAGTTGTCGGAAGCAGTAGCCAACACCACGCGCGTGTCCGCCGAGCGGGACCGTCTGTATAAAGATTACCAGCGCTATCTCAAAGGCAGCCAGGCGAAGGTAAACCCGTTCTCTGAAAGCGATATCGACAACGCGCGGCAGAACTATCTGGCTCAGGACGCGCTGGTAAAAGGCTCAGTGGCGGAACAGACGCAGATCAAAAGCCAGTTAGACAGCATGGTGAACGGCGAACAGTCGCAGATTGCCTCTTTACGCGCCCAGCTGGCCGAAGCCAAATACAACCTGGATCAGACCGTGGTGCGTGCGCCGAGTAATGGCTACATCACCCAGGTGCTGATTCGCCCGGGGACGTATGCCGCCGCGCTGCCGCTGCGCCCGGTCATGGTCTTTATTCCTGAACAGAAACGCCAGATTGTGGCCCAGTTCCGTCAGAACTCGCTGCTGCGTCTGAAGCCGGGCGATGAAGCGGAAGTGGTGTTTAACGCTCTGCCGGGACAGGTCTTCTCCGGCAAGCTCACCAGCATTCTGCCGGTGGTGCCAGGGGGCTCGTATCAGGCGCAGGGGGCACTGCAATCGCTAACGGTAACACCGGGAACGGATGGCGTGCAGGCGCTGATAGAACTGGAGCCTAACGCCGACGTTGATGCGTTGCCGGACGGTATTTACGCGCAGGTGGCGGTCTATTCCGACCATTTCGCGCACGTCTCGGTGATGCGTAAAGTCCTGCTGCGCATGACCAGCTGGATGCACTATCTCTATCTTGATCATTAATCCTCGCCGGGCAGGAATGCGACATGCATACCTGCCCTTTTTTCAGCGCTTGATCCATACTGACTTTTTCTGGCATCAAGGATCAGGCAATGAAACTCATCGGCAGCTACACCAGTCCCTTCGTGCGAAAGATCTCGATTCTCCTGCTGGAGAAAGGGATTGAATTTGAATTCGTTAATGAACAGCCCTATAACGCCGAAAACGGCGTTGCGCAGTACAACCCGCTGGGGAAAGTCCCGGCGCTGGTAACGGACGAGGGCGAATACTGGTTTGATTCCCCGATTATCGCTGAGTACATCGAGCTGCTCGGCGTTGCGCCAGCCATGTTACCGGCAGATCCGAAGGCGGCCCTGGCAGTGAAGCAAATTGAAGCGCTGGCCGATGGCATCATGGATGCGGCGTTAACTTCCGTGCGCGAGCAGGCAAGGCCCGTTGCTCAGCAGTCGGAAACGGAGCTGCTGCGCCAGCGTGAGAAAATCAGCCGCAGCCTGGACAGGTGCGAGCAGCTCATCCAGGAGGGCAAAATAGCAACGGATAGCCTGAATCTGGCGACGATCGCTATCGCCTGCGCCATTGGTTATCTCAACTTTCGTCGCGTCTCCCCTGGCTGGTGCGTCGACCGTCCGCTGCTGGTGAAGCTCGCCGAAACGCTCTTCCAGCGCGAGAGCTTCGCCCGTACCGAACCGCCAAAGGCTTGACGCGGGTTATAACACTTCGCGTCAGGAGGCGGTACAATCCCTCCACATGTTAACTCCCTCTCCCGTCGGGAGGGGGGATGATATTTACTCGCCAGGCGCTTTCATGACTACTCATCACTCCCTGTACAGCCAGATCCCCGCTACCGACCGACTCCTTCGTGAACCCCTTATTCATTCCGCTGTCGAGCGGTTCGGCCATACCGCGACGGTTGAGATGTTACGTCTGCTTCAGGACGAGGCCCGGCGCCATATTCAGGCAGAAAATGCCTTGCCCGGCTGGTGCGTGGCGTGGGAGCAGGAGCTGGAACAGAGGCTGGTTGAGAAAGGGCAAAGCGCGTTGCGCCCGGTGATTAACCTGACGGGGACCGTCCTGCATACCAATCTCGGGCGTGCGCAACAGGCGGAAGAGGCGGTAGATGCCGTAACGCAGGCCATGCGTTCGCCTGTCACGCTGGAATACGATCTCGACGGAGCAGGACGCGGGCATCGTGATCGGGCCCTGGCGGATCTGCTTTGCCAGCTCACCGGTGCTGAAGATGCCTGCATTGTGAATAACAACGCGGCGGCGGTCCTGTTGATGCTGGCAGCGACCGCCAGCGGCAAAGAGGTGGTCGTCTCGCGCGGCGAACTGGTGGAGATTGGCGGCGCGTTTCGCATCCCGGACGTGATGCGCCAGGCGGGCTGTACCCTGCATGAGGTGGGTACCACTAACCGGACCCATGCGAAAGATTATCGTGCGGCGGTTAATGAAAACACCGCCCTGCTGATGAAGGTCCACACCAGTAATTATCATATCGAAGGGTTCACTAAAGCCGTTGAAGAGGCCGAGCTGGCGGCGATAGGCCAGGAGCTGAATGTGCCGGTCGTTGCCGATCTCGGCAGCGGCTCGCTGGTGGATCTGAGCCAGTATGGTCTGCCGAAAGAGCCGATGGTGCAGGAGATGATTGCGGCGGGCGTTAGCCTGGTCAGTTTTTCTGGTGATAAGCTGCTGGGCGGGCCGCAGGCCGGGATCATCGTCGGTAAGCGTGAATTGATTGCGAAACTGCAGCAGCATCCGCTGAAGCGCGCCCTGCGTGCCGATAAAATGACGCTTGCTGCGCTGGACGCGACACTGCGGCTCTATCTCCACCCGGAGAAACTGGCGGAACGCCTGCCAACGCTGCGTCTGTTAACGCGTGATGCCGCCTCGATTCGCGCGCAGGCCGAGTTACTGTTGCCGAATGTCGCGTCGCATTACGCCGATTTCGACGTGCGCATTGAGTCCTGCCAGTCGCAAATTGGCAGTGGCTCGTTACCGGTGGATCGGCTGCCCAGCGCGGCCCTGACCTTCACCCCGCGCGATGGCCGCGGCAGCAGGCTTGATGCGCTCTCTGCGCGCTGGCGTGCTCTGCCTACGCCGGTTATCGGGCGAATTTACGATGGCCGAATGTGGCTGGATCTACGCTGTCTTGAAGATGAAGAGCGATTTCTGGAGATGCTGTTGAAATGATTATTGCCACCGCCGGTCATGTTGACCACGGAAAAACCACCTTGTTGCAGGCCATCACGGGCGTGAATGCCGATCGCCTGCCGGAAGAGAAAAAGCGCGGTATGACCATCGATCTGGGTTATGCCTACTGGCCGCAGCCCGATGGCCGCGTGCTGGGCTTTATTGACGTCCCCGGACACGAAAAGTTTCTTTCCAACATGCTGGCGGGGGTCGGAGGTATTGACCATGCCCTGCTGGTGGTGGCATGTGATGACGGCGTTATGGCGCAAACGCGTGAACACCTGGCGATCCTGCAGTTGACGGGCAACCCACAGTTAACCGTGGCGCTGACCAAAGCCGATCGTGTGGACGCGACGCGTATTAACGAGGTGCGCGAGGCGGTGGAGGCCACGTTGCGCGAATATGGCTTTACCGATGCTGCGCTGTTTGAAACAGTCGCCACAGAAGGGCGCGGGATCGACGCACTTCGCCACCATTTGCAGCAGCTTTCGTCGCGGGAACATGCCAGCCATCATCGCTTTCGTCTGGCCATCGACAGGGCGTTTACCGTTAAAGGTGCGGGTCTGGTGGTGACCGGTACTGCCCTGAGTGGGGAAGTGAAGGTGGGCGATACCGTATGGCTGACGGGTATTAACAAGCCGATGCGGGTGCGCGGGTTGCATGCACAAAACCAGCCCGTTGATCATGCCCATGCCGGGCAGCGTATCGCCCTCAATATTGCCGGCGATGCGGAGAAAGCGCAGCTAAACCGCGGCGACTGGCTGCTGTCTGAGGCGCCACCAGAACCGTCTGAGCGGGTGATTGTCTCCCTGCAGACGCATATCCCGCTCAGTCAGTGGCAGCCGCTGCATATCCACCATGCGGCCAGCCATATCACCGGGCGCGTGTCGCTGTTGGAAAACGATCTCGCTGAACTGGTTTTCGATACGCCACTCTGGCTGGCAGATAATGACCGTCTGGTGCTGCGTGATATTTCGGCGCGAGAAACGCTGGCCGGGGCGCGGGTGGTGACGCTCAACCCGTCGCGTCGCGGGAAGCGTAAACCGGAGTATTTGCAGTGGCTGTCGGCACTGGCGCAGGCCAGTAACGATAAGGCTGCGCTGGAGGTGCATCTTGAACGCGGTGCGGTGAACCTGACCGACTTCGCCTGGGCACGACAGCTCAGCAACGAAGGCCTCCTCCCGCTGACCCAGCAGCCGGGATTTATCCAGGCCGGTAATAACCTGCTGAACGCGCCGGTTGCGGCGTGCTGGCAGCGAAAGGTGTTAAACACGCTCGCCACCTACCATGAACAGCATCAGGATGAACCTGGCCCGGGGCGCGAGCGCCTGCGTCGTATGGCGCTGCCAATGGAAGACGATGCGCTGGTGCTGTTGCTGATAGAAAACATGCGTGAAAGCGGCGTGATCAAAAGCCACCACGGCTGGCTGCATCTGCCGGATCACAAAGCCGGGTTCACCGCAGAGCAAGAGGCAATCTGGCAAAAAGCGGCCCCTCTGTTTGGCGATGAGCCCTGGTGGGTTCGCGATCTCGCCCGTGAAACGAATACCGACGAGCAGGTGATGCGCCAGGTATTGCGCCATGCCGCACAGCAGGGGATCATCGTTGCGATCGTGAAAGATCGTTATTACCGCAACGATCGTATCGTCGCGTTTGCCAGTCTGATCCGCGAACTGGATCAGGCGCGAGGCTCCACCTGTGCGGCTGATTTCCGCGATCGTCTGAACGTGGGGCGAAAGCTTGCCATTCAGATCCTGGAATATTTCAACCGCATCGGTTTTACCCGCCGTCGCGGTAACGACCATTTATTACGGGATTCGTTGCTCTTTCCAGAAACAGCGTGACCCCTGTCGTAAACACCACTCCCGGCTGGCGATAAAATCACCAGCCGGTACTACCCTTGTTGTACACCAACAGCAAGGAGACGGTCATGACAAACAATCCTCCCTCTTCACGCATTCAGCCAGGCGAGTACGGTTTCCCTCTTAAGCTAAAACCCCGTTATGACAACTTTATTGGCGGCGACTGGGTGGCACCCGTCGACGGCGAATACTATTCCAACCTGACCCCCGTCACCGGCCAGCCGCTGTGTGAGATAGCCAGCTCAGGCAAGCGCGATATCGATCTGGCGCTGGATGCGGCGCATAAAGCCAAAGATAAATGGGGACAGACTTCCGTGCAGGACAGGGCGGCGATCCTGTTCAAAATTGCCGACCGGATGGAGCAAAATCTTGAGCTGCTGGCGACGGCAGAAACCTGGGATAACGGCAAGCCGATCCGTGAAACGATGGCGGCGGATGTGCCGCTGGCGATTGACCACTTCCGCTATTTTGCCTCCTGTATTCGTGCTCAGGAGGGGGGAATCAGTGAAGTCGATAGCGACACCGTGGCGTATCACTTCCACGAGCCGCTGGGCGTGGTGGGGCAGATTATCCCGTGGAACTTCCCGCTGCTGATGGCGAGCTGGAAAATGGCGCCCGCGCTGGCGGCCGGGAACTGCATTGTGCTGAAACCGGCCCGCTTAACGCCGCTTTCAGTACTGCTGCTGATGGACATTATCGGTGACCTGCTGCCCCCGGGGGTGATTAACGTGGTCAACGGGGCCGGGGGGGAGATTGGGGAATATCTGGCGACCTCAAAACGCATCGCCAAAGTGGCGTTTACCGGCTCGACGGAAGTGGGTCAGCAGATCATGCAGTACGCCACCCAGAACATCATTCCGGTGACGCTGGAGCTGGGCGGAAAATCCCCGAACATCTTCTTCGAGGACGTGATGGCGGAAGAGGACGCCTTCTTCGATAAAGCGCTGGAAGGGTTTGCGCTGTTTGCCTTTAACCAGGGCGAAGTCTGCACCTGTCCAAGCCGCGCGCTGGTGCAGGAGTCCATCTATGAGCGCTTTATGGAACGGGCCATTCGCCGCGTGGAGTCGATCCGCAGCGGTAACCCGCTAGATAACGTGACGCAGATGGGCGCGCAGGTGTCGCATGGACAGCTGGAAACCATCCTTAATTACATTGATATCGGCAAAAAAGAAGGGGCGGATGTCCTCACCGGTGGACGCCGTAAAGTGCTCGGCGGCGATCTGCAGGAAGGGTATTACCTTGAGCCGACCATTCTGTCTGGCAAAAACAATATGCGCGTTTTCCAGGAGGAAATTTTTGGACCGGTGCTGGCCGTGACCACCTTCAAAACGCTGGAGGAGGCGCTGGAGATTGCCAACGATACGCCGTATGGCCTGGGGGCAGGCGTCTGGAGCCGCAACGGCAATCTGGCGTATAAAATGGGCCGGGGGATCCAGGCCGGACGCGTATGGACCAACTGTTATCACGCCTACCCGGCGCACGCGGCCTTTGGGGGCTATAAGCAGTCAGGCATCGGGCGTGAAACGCACAAGATGATGCTGGAGCATTATCAGCAGACGAAATGCCTGCTGGTCAGCTACTCCGATAAACCGCTGGGGCTGTTCTAGTCATCCAGCTCAGGCCGTCCGTGGGCGGCCTGAGCTATTTGCTGGCGAAGATTATTCAGGACGCCATCCAGAACATATTGCACGCGCCATGGCTGGTATTCACGCTTGCGGAAGATGGCCGTCAGATCCAGCCACCACTCTTCCTGATGCGGGAAGCAGGGAACAAGTGAACCGTTTTTTAACTCTTTTCTCAGGCTCTCTTTCGGCGCAAAGACGATACCGAGATTATTCCTCGCCAGCTCCAGGGCAGTTTGCGTATTGTCGCAAATATAATTCCCGGTAACCCGGTAATCCTGTACATCATCACTGCCATGAACGCGGAACCGCCAGATGTTAGCATCATCCACCAGCATGGAGTCGATTAAAATACAGGAGTGATGAATTAAATCTTCCGGGCCGTTTAACGGGTGCTGATTTAAATACTCTTCGGTCGCGAAGGCGGTAACGGAATATTGGGTTAATACACTTGCGACCAGACTTTCATCTTTCGGCTGAGCATAGGTAATTAAAATATCGCAGTCATCCGGAAAGGTCACCCCCTCAGAAAATTCATTGCGATCCAGATTGTATGTTTTCAGCGAAATACGAATATCGCCTATATCTTTTATCTGGTGGATCACATGACGAGAGAGATAGGTCACGATGCCTGTCGGGGCGTAAATCGTCACCTTTCCACGCTTTTCATGCTTATAATCGGCAATAAAATTAATAAGCTGACTATTTTTATCCAGCGTGGCGTTCACGTAAGGAAGCAAGGCCTCACCAAACTGCGTTAGCGCAAGCTGACGGGTGGTGCGCTCAAAGACCTTGAGACCGACTCGTGTTTCAAAATCAGAGAGATATTTACTGACGTTGGCCTGTGCCATGCCCAGCAGGGCGGCGGCGTCGCCAATGCTGTGGGTAGCGGCGATGACGGAAATTATTTTTAATTCACGGGGTTTTAGTTGTAATTTATTCATCATGCCCACCCATCTATATGATTTTATATATAATATTATATAAACAGCGGCGTTGCATACGCAAATTTGTAACCATTATTATTCGCCTCGCTTGTTCGGCGTTTAAATGGATTACATGGAATGACTATTAAAAACAATTTACTCATCGCTGCCACGTTATTTGCGACCTCATCCGCAATGGCCGGTGACTTTTCACTTGGCGCGGGGGCTGTATTTAATGAGTCACCTTATAAAGGGTATAATGAAAATACCACCGCGGTTCCGTTAATTAGCTATGAAGGTGACCGATTCTATGTGCGCCAGACCACAGGTGGATGGATCCTGTGGAAAGACGAAAAAAATGAATTTAGCCTGACCGCGTCGTGGATGCCGCTGCATTTTGATCCCGACGATAACGACGACCCTCAGATGAAACATCTGGATGAGCGTAAAGCGTCTGCTTTCCTGGGTGGCGCCTATTACCGCCATGAAAACTGGGGCTCGCTGAAAGTGGCCGTTTCCGGCGATGCGATGGATGAAAGCGGTGGCGTAGTCGGTGAGATTTCGTACTTCCGCCCCATCCGCATGGAACGCCTCACGCTGACGCCATCTGTGGGCATTTTCTACAGTGACGAGAGCTATAACGACTACTACTACGGGGTTTCCGGCAGCGAGTCTCGCCGCTCAGGTCTCAATGAATACGCCGCAGGTGACAGCTGGACGCCATACGTGGGTCTGGCGGCAAAATATCAGTTAACCCAGAACCTGTTCCTTAACGCCAGCGCGGTTTATACCGTATTGCCTGACGACGTGAAGAACAGCCCGATGATCGACCGCGACGACAGCTTCGCGCTGATGACCGGGCTGAGCTGGCGCTTCTGATGCTGTAAAGCCGGGTGGCGGCTTCGCCTTACCCGGCGTTGTGATAGCGCCTGTATTTTGATCTGCAATTTACCTGTTCCGCCTTTCTTTTTGCGTTGCTCCTTCCTGTTCAGACAAAACCCGGCTGCGTTTGCATTTCCTTTCGTCTATTGTCATCTGCACCAGTAGCGATGGTGTGTATGATGTGTATAATCATGGAAGGATTGGAATGTGAAAAGTGCGGATGTCATTACTGTTCTGGTCAGGCATGGCTGGAAATGTGTAAGAACGAAAGGAAGCCATCATCAGTTTCGCCACCCAGTACATGCGGGGTTGGTGACCGTTCCACATCCCAAAAAGGACATAAAACCCGGCACCCTCGCGCAAATCTGGCGGCAGGCGGGAATCAAACACTGATATCAGGAGTAGTTATGTTTTATCCGGCTTACATTCATTCTGATCCCGACGGTAGCGCCAGCGGTTTTTTTCCTGACGTTCCTGGTTGTTTTTTTGCCGGCAATTCTCTGGATGATGCTTTTCAGGATGCACGTGATGCACTGACAGCTCACTTCGAAGCGCTATTTGAAATGGATGAAGAGTTACCTCTCCCTGGCAATGTTGAAGCACATCTTGAAGCCACACCGGGTGATTTTATCGGCGGACAATGGTTGCTTGTAGATATCAATATGAAGCAATTCGACGGTAAGGCCGAGCGTATCAATATCACCCTGCCTCGTCGATTGCTGGTGAAAATTGATTCTTTTGTGAATGAGCATCCGCAGTTTAGTAACCGAAGCGCTTTTCTTGCTGAGGCAGCGCGTCGCGTGCTGCCTTAACGATCCCTCTCCCGTGGGAGAGGGTTGGGGTGAGGGCATCAGGCCGCAGATATTCAGTCCTCATCCACCCAAATGCGCATTTCCCCTTCTCCCCGGTTAGCCCAGCTAAACCACGGAATAAAGGTCAACGTTTTGGGTTGACGTTGCACCGCAGGACGGTCGTATTGCCATAACGCCTCCGATCCCGCTTCTGCGGCGTCATGCGTGACACCTTCCGCCTGAATCAGCATCTTATGAGCGAAAATTCCTTTACCCTCGAAAACCCGGAATTCACTGTCGGCAGGCAGGGCAAGATTATGCAGGTTGGCGCCATTGTCGGCTTCTTCCAGGCAGTAGACCAGCGGACCGCGCTGCAGCGCGACCTTTCCGGCCTGCTGACGAACCTGTGGGTGACCGTACACGCGGCGGACCGGCATCGGTAAGGTTAGCGTGAGCGTATCGCCCTCCTGCCAGCGACGGGTGAGGTGAAGATAGCCCCGTGATACCTCGCCCGTCATGCCTTCTCCATTCAGCGACACGTGAGGATTTGCGCACCAGTCCGGCAGTCGCAGGGCCAGGGTGTGCGTCACCGGTACGGGCGAGGCGATCTCAATGTTGACCTCTTCCTGCCACGGATAATTACCGCTGATCCGCAGCTTAAGCGTCTCATCGCCCACCGGGATGGTGACCTCATTCCCTACGTAGAGATTAATGAAAAGCGCATCCGGGCGAACGGTGTAAATGTAATGCCCCAGCGACGTCAGCACGCGGGCGATATTCGGCGGGCAACAGGCGCAGCCGAACCAGCGCTGACGAACCGGTTTGACATGGTCATAGATGTGGTTAAAGGCCAGCGTCCTGGGGTGCACTTCCAGCGGGTTAACATAGAAGAAATGTTTACCGTCCAGCGCCATGCCGCCCAGCACCGTGTTGTACAGGGCGCGCTCCATCACGTCGGCGTAGCGGCTATCCGCTTCCATCTCCAGCATCCGACGGGCAAACATCATCAGGCCAATCGAGGCGCAGCTTTCGGCATACACCGTATCGTTGGGCAGATCGTAATCGCTGCTGAAGGCTTCACCGCTACTTTGCGAACCAATCCCGCCGGTAATGTACAGCTGGCGCTGCGCCATGTTGCTCCACAGGCGTAAGCAGTCCTGACGTTTTGCGTCGTCTTTGCTCAGACGAGCCAGGTGTGCCATACCCGCCATCAGGTAGACAAAACGCACCGCATGGCCAATCGCTGTTTGTTGTTCAGCAAGCGGTTGATGCGCCTGGCTGTAAGCTTTGTCCTTGACCATCCATGCCGGGCCGTAGGTGTGCCAGTACGATGTTCTGCCGCGCTTCTCGTATTCGATATCATAGAAGTGAGGCTGCGTACCGCGCGCCTCGATGAAGTATTTCACCAGGTTCAGGTAGCGTGGCTCCTCAGTAACGTCGTACAGCCGCATCAGGGCCAGCTCGATTTCCGGGTGTCCCGGATAGCCGTGAAGCTGGCCTTCCCGGGGGCCGAAAACGGTGTCGATATGATCTGCCAGTTTACACACCACCTCCAGCAGTCGGCGTTTTCCGGTGCCCTGAAAATACGCCACGCCAGCTTCGATCATATGCCCGGCGCAGTAAAGCTCGTGGCACTCGGCCAGATTTGTCCAGCGTTCGTCGGGCGCTTTGACGGTGAAGTACGTATTGAGATAACCATCTTCACACTGCGCCGCGGCGATCAGTTCAATCACCTCATCGGCGGTTTTTTCCAGTTCAGCATCGGGTTTCTGACACAGCGACCACGCCACGGCTTCCAGCCATTTCGCCACGTCACTGTCCTGAAATACCATGCCGTAGAACTCACCTTCTTCAAGACCTGCCGCAATGCGGAAGTTGGTGATGGCATGACTGGGCTCGGCTTCTGCCACGCGATCGTTGAGCGCATCCCACTGATAGGGGATGACCACATCACGCACCAGCCGCTGATACTGGCCAAGAAACGGATCGTTGATTTTCAGGTTATGCAGGTCGGCTTCCATTATGGACATCACGTTCTCCTCAGGACGGTACATGACGCTGGCGCAAATCGGTGGCAATGCGCGACATCATCGGATTGTTGAGTCTGCACCAGCGGATTGAGACCGCCAGCAGCAGGTGGAAAAGGGCAGGGAGCAGCGTCTCCATGGCGGTAATGCCCTGCAGCGAGGCGGGCGTCTGGTTACCCGCTCCCGGCTGATAGGCGACGGCGATAAACACCAGGCTGATGATCCCGGCGCTGGAGGCCCACGCCAGCTTGATGAAAAACAGGTTGAAGGCGAAGTTCATGCCCGACGATCGCACGCCGGTCTTCCACTCGCCGTAGTCGTCGGCAAAAGCCATCAGCGAGAAGTGCAGCGGCAGGGTAAAGCCCAGGATGACGCCGTTACTCAGAATTACGATCAGCCAGAGCGTCTGATGCGCCGGGCCGCCGGGCAGGAACCACATGCCAGCCGCGATCGCGGCGAGCACCAGGTTGGTGTAGTAGTAGAGTTTGACCGTATCAACACGGCGAGAGAGGGGGCTGACGATCACCGCCCCGAGGATCGCTGCGAAGGTCACCATGGTGAAAAACAGCGAGGTGTAGGCGGTACTGCCCTGAAGCACATAGGTGATGAAGTACATGTATCCGCCGCCACGGATATTGAAGACGTTGATCAGCAAAAACGACATCACCAGCATCAGCAGCAGCTGGTCATTTTTACGCAGCCCTGCCAGGTGTTCGCGCAGGGTGAATTTACCCATCAGCGCCAGTGGGACGCGTTCACGGACCCAGAAGAAGCAGCAGAGAAACATCACCACGGCGAGGGTGCACAGGACGCCAACGCCCAGCTGATAACCCCGGGCGGCGTTGCCTTGCCCCAGCGCTGCCACCAGCCACGGCAGGCCGACGGAGACCAAAAATCCCGCAACGCCGCACAGCACAAAGCGCCATGACTGGCAGGAAATAACCTCGCTGTGGCGGGTGGTCATGGTGTTGATCAGCGCGCAGTAGGGCACGTTGATGGCGGTATAGCCGACGGACAGCAGCAGGTAGGTGCCGAATGCCCACGCAATTTTCACGCCCATGCTGGCTTCAGGTACGGTGAAGGTTAGCACCCCGATGATGCCAATAGGGAATGCCACCCACAGCTGCCAGGGACGAAAGCGCCCCCATCGGCTTTGGGTGCGGTCGGCAATCACGCCCATGACGGGGTCAGAAATCGCGTCAAATACGCGCAGGGCAATAAACAGCGTGCCGACAAGCGCCGGGGTCAGGCCAAAAATATCGGTATAGAAAAAGGTCAGGAAATTCATTATCAGGCAGGTAATGACCGTGCCGCCCGCGTCGCCCAGGCCGTAGCCAATTTTCTCGCGAACGGACAAACGTTCTTCTCTCACCCGTTGTGCAACGTCAGACTCGGTAATCGGTGTGGAAGTCATGAGATAACTCCTCGGTAATCGATTTTTATCGTATTTGTGCAAGGTACCTCATTCATTCTGCACTGAACGCAAAGGGCAACAAGGGAAGGGAAAAGTATAAAAAGATGACGATTCCGACCTGATGAAGAAAGTGTGAGTTTGATCGGGCAGCTATAATGTTAATTGTTAATAATCAATGGATAAGTCAATTAAATGCGGCAATAAAAGCGGAATGGTGAATATCCATGCTCGAATTATCCATAGTGCTTCCGATTAAAGTGCAAAACGGCGGATTGTTTATTTCGCGGGGCGTGGGTCGCCACCCGGCGCGTAAATTAACGTCGTGGGAAATCATTTTCGTCGAAAAGGGGACATTAACGATCCAGGAGGAGAACCGTCTTTTTGAGGTGAAGGCGGGGGAGAGTTTATTGCTCTGGCCGAAGCGGCGGCATGTGGGTACAGAAGATTTTCCGGCCGATCTGCGATTTTACTGGCTGCATTTTGAGGTGAAACCTGGGCCTTCCGCTTTGCCGGAGGCTTCTCCGCTGACCATTGAACAACATTGCTGCGTGAGGGATGTCCCGTCGGTGATTGCGCTTTTTCGCCAGTTCCTCAGCGAGCAGGAAAAATTACAGCGCAGCGTGGCGCTGGAAATGCTTTTACTACTGATTTTGCAGCAAATATCCCTCTCAGCAGGGTATGAGGACCGCCCCGATGAGGCCGGTGCAGCACTGGCCTGGAAGGCAAAACAGCTTATTCGCACGCAGTTTCATTTACCGCTCTCCACCTCGCTGCTGGCAAAATCGCTGCACTGTAATGCCGATTACCTGGGGCGCGTGTTTCGTCGGACATTTCATTTAACCCTGACGGAGGCGATTCATCGCCAGCGCGTCAGGGCGGCAGAAAAAATGCTGCTGAATGACTCAGCGTCATTAACGGAAGTGGCCACCCGCTGCGGTTTTAACGACGTGGGGTATTTCCGGCAGATATTTTCGAAGCATACCGGGTTAACACCCGCCGTCTGGAAACGGCGGTACTGTAAAGAACACATTAATTCCGGTTGATCACTGCCCGTAATAGGCATGCGCACCGTGCTTGCGCAGATAATGTTTGTCGAGCAGTTCCTGCTGCATAACCGGAAGCTGCGGCGCAAGCTGGCGCGAAAACAGGCCCATGTACGCGCACTCTTCCAGCACCACGGCGTTGTGTACCGCATCGGCGGCATCTTTACCCCAGGCAAACGGTCCGTGGGAGTGCACCAGCACTGCCGGGATCTGCATGGGGCTGATGTCGCGCTCTTCAAAGGTTTTGATGATCACTTCACCGGTCTGATACTCGTAGTCTCCTGCGATCTCCGCCGTGGTCATCCGCCGCGTGCAGGGGATCGCGCCGTAGAAGTAGTCCGCGTGCGTCGTGCCCCATGCGGGCAGATCCTGACCTGCCTGAGACCAGATGGTGGCATGGCGGGAATGGGTATGGACGATGCCGCCAATTTCCGGGTAGCGACGGTACAGCGCAAGATGGGTAGGCGTGTCTGACGACGGTTTCATGCTGCCCTCGACCACCTCACCGGTGGCGATATTCACCACCACCATATCCTCCGCCGTCATCACGTCATACTCCACGCCGGACGGTTTGATCACCATCAGACCGCTGTCGCGATCCACCGCGCTGACGTTACCCCAGGTGAAGGTCACCAGCTGGTGGGCGGGCAGTGCCAGGTTGGCTGCCAGCACCTCGGCTTTGAGTTGTTCTAACATGTCATGCCTCCTTCCTGCATACGGGCTTCAATCCAGCGGCGCGCCTGGATAATCTCCAGCACCGGCTCTTTTGCTTTTTCGGTCCACATTTCAATCAGAAACGCGCCGCGGTAGTTCAGCTTATTGAGCGTATTAAACACGCCAACGAAATCGACGCAGCCCTCGCCAAACGGCACGTCGCGGAACTGTCCTGGGCTTTGTGCCGTGACGGGCTGGGTATCTTTCAGGTGAATTGCCGCGATGCGGTCAATGCCCAGCGTCAGTTCGGCGGCCACATCGTTACCCCACGCGCTGAGGTTGCCGACATCCGGGTAAACGCTAAACCACGGCGAGGCCAGCATCTCGTCCCACTTTTTCCATTTGCTGATGGAGTTCATAAACGCGGTGTCCATGATCTCAACGGCCACCATCACCTGCGCGGCGGCGGCCTGCTCGACCGCCCATGCCAGCCCTTCGGCGAAGCGTTGCCGGGTGCCTTCATCATGCTCTTCGTAATACACGTCATACCCGGCCAGCTGGATGGTGCGAATACCCAAATCACGCGCCAGTTTAATGGCGCTGGACATGATCTCGCGGGCGCGGGCGCGCACGGTTTCATCCCGACTGCCAAACGGGAAGCGGCGGTGGGCAGACAGGCACATGGAGGGGATCGACACACCGGTCTCCAGCATCGCTTCCACCAGCGATGCACGCTGTGTGGTGCTCCACGCCAGGCGCGACAGGCGTTCGTCCGTTTCATCTACCGACATTTCAACAAAATCAAAGCCACAGCTTTTTGCCAGCACCAGGCGCTCCGGCCAGGTGAGGGATTTCGGCAGCGCTTTTTCGTAAATACCTAACGGATGCTGACGCATGATTACGCTCCCCAGATGTCACGGATTTGCGAATGGAAGGCCTCGGCCACCTGCGGTGGATTGGCAGCGTCTGCCAGTGCGCGACCGGCGATAAAGGCTTTGACGTTGATCTGCTTAAACAGCGGCAGGTCGGCCGGGGTGATGCCGCCGGTGACGGAAAGCTGCAAACCGATGTCGGAGAGCGCTTTCATTCGGGCGAGATCTGCCTCACCCCACTGCTGGCCGCTGGCCTGCGCGTCGCGTCCCCGATGGTAGATGGCCTGCTTCACGCCGATGCGGTGCCAGGCGCGGGCATCGTCCAGCGTCCAGTAGCCAAACAGCTCCATCTGAATTTCCCCACCGCAGCGCAGCGCCACTGCGTGACCTTTTTCAACCGTGGCCAGCGGCGCAGCGCAGATGATGGTCATCCAGTTCGCGCCTGCGCCAAACGCCTGCTCTGCCAGCGTTTCTCCGGCATCGGCCACCTTCCAGTCCGCCACGAGGGTTTTCCCTGGACACTGCTCGCGCAGCGCACGCACGGCGTTAAGCCCTTCGGTCAGACATAAAATGGTGCCCGCTTCGATAATATCGACGTGATCGGAAAGCCTGGCGACATCGCGCTGGGCAGCCTGAAGTGAGGTGTGGTCGAGCGCCAGCTGCAGTAATGGTCGGCTCATAGGTCGTGCTCCTTAACACGGGCGTGATAACCCTGTAGTGCTGAAATCAGTAACTGGTAGCGCTGATACTTGCGCTGATAGGCCGCATGGGCGTGCATGTCGGGTTCAATGACCCGAATGTCGTGTCTGAGCGCGTGCTGCGCTGCGTAAAAATCGGGATAAACGCCGGTGCCGACCAGGGCGGCCAGCGCCGCGCCGGAACAGCCAGTCTCTTCCACCTGCGGGAGCGCAATCGCCAGACCGCTGACATCCGCCAGCATCTGCATCCATACGTCAGAGTGGGTCGGGCCGCCGGTGACGCGTAGTGCCTGTACGTCGGTAAAGCGTTCGAGCATGCGGTTGAGATGGGTCATATGGCTGAACACCACACCTTCGTAAACTGCCTGTAAAAGATGCGCGCGAGTATGCAGCGCCTGCATGCCGTAGAAGCCGCTCGTCATCTCCAGCCCGGCGTTGCTGCCATAGAGAAACGGCAGAAAGAACAGATCGCTTTCGGCTTTCGGCAGGCTGGCCACGGCGCGGTTGATCTCGCTGAAAGACATTTCTCCCCACTGGGCGGTCAACCACTCAAGGTTGCCGGAAGAGGTGGGGCTGGCTTCGTGGACAATGTACTGCTGCGGGTGGACGTAACGCCCATAGACATAGGGATGCGGTTCGTTGTCCCGAAGCGCATTGGCAATCCCGCTGGTGACGGCCCAGGTGCCCATGACGGCGTTCAGCGTATGTTCGTCGTGCAGTCCGGCACAGATCGCGGTGGAAACCACATCAAACAGCCCACCAACGACGGGGGTTCCCGTCGCGAGACCGGTAAGTGCGGCAGCCTGAGCGGTGATTTCCCCGCAGATTTCTGCTGAACCGACAACGGGCGGCAGAGCGTTGTCGATTTCACTGATACCCAGCCAGCGTGTGATCTGCGGATCGTACTGGCCGGTGTTCATGTTGTAGAGATTGGATTCAGAGATGTTGCTCTCTTCGCAGCCTTTTACGCCGGTGAGGCACCAGCGCAGGTAGTCGTGTGCCATCATCACGCAGCCAATCTGCTGATAGCGTTGTGGCTCATTCTCTTTGACCCAGCGCAGAAGAGAGGCCGGATGCCCGGTCCAGAGCGTCTGTCGCGTGTGCGGATAGAGCTTTTCGGGAATACCGTCCTGCTGCCAGCGCTGCACGATGTCCAGTGCCCGACGGTCTGAGGAGAGCATCGCATTGCCCAGGGGACGATCCTGTTTATCGAGAAGAAACAGCCCCTTGCCCTGCGCTGAAATGCCCACGCCTTTGATCTGCTCGCCGCTAACCCGGGCGTTGTTGAGCAGAAGAGCGACGGTGGTGTGACACTGCTGCCACAGCTGGTTCATGTCCCGCTCCGCATAGCCTGCTCGCGGGCTGAGCGTGGCAACCGTGCGGCGTTCAATACAGACCTCTTTGCCCTCGCGGGTGTATAAACCGGCTTTCAGATAAGTACCGCCACAATCGATACCCAGCCAGAAGGGTTCTTTTTCACTCATCTTTGACTCTCTCGTCTTGCTTCCTCTCCCCGTGGGAGAGGGCGGGGGTTCTCGTCTTGCTCCCTCTCCCTGTGGGAGAGGGCTGGGGTGAGGGCATCAGGCCGCACGCTTATGCGGATTCACCGTAGGATTAGGCTCCGCACCGGCATCGCACTTCGCCGGTAGAAGCAGGGCCAGCAGAGAGGCCAGTGCCAGTGACACCGCCAGGCAGTAAACTCCCGCATCTTTGCTGTACAAGGTGATCAGCACGCCGACCGCATAAGGGCCACAGAACCCGCCGAGGTTGCCCAGGGCGTTAATTACCCCCCGTGCACCGCCTGCCATCTCCGCGCTGAACAGGCGTGCCGGAATGGTCCAGAACACGCCCGCCGCCGACTGCAGGAAGAACCCACACCCCACCAGCGCGGCGTAGGCCAGCCAGGTATGCTCTTTCAGCGCCACGGAGAGGAACATGCAGAGCGCAAAACCAATCAGCGGCAGGGAGACAAACAGCTTGCGTTTACCGGTACGGTCAGAGAGCGAAGAGAAGAGGAACATACCCGCAATGGCCCCGATATAAGGCAGGATCGCGAGCAGGCCTACCTGGCCGATGCTGGTGTGCGTGAGCTCTTTGAGAATGGTGGGTAGCCAGAGGGTGTAACCGTAAATGCCGGTCTGGTAGAAGAAGTTCAGGGCAATCAGCTGCCACATGGTTTTGTCGGACAGCACCGCGCTCAGCGAGGCGTTTTTCACCTCTTTACCGGCAATGGCCTGCTGTTCTGCGGCCAGGGTTTTGACCAGATAGTTTTTTTCCGCTTCAGAAATCCAGCGTGCTTCCTGCGGGCGGTCGTACACCGTGAAGGCCCACAGCACCAGTACAACGATGGACATCAGCCCTTCAATGATGAACAACCAACGCCAGTCGAGTGCGGTAATAATCCAGCCCGACAGGGGCGCGGTGATGATCCCGGCAATGGGGACGAACATAATTACAATCGCATTGGCACGACCGCGTTCGGCGTCAGGGAACCAGTTACTGATCATCGTCAGCACAACCGGCAGCATCCCGCCTTCTGCTACCCCGAGTAAGAAACGCAGCACCAGCAGTTGATACTGGCTGGTGACGAGCCCGGTCAGGACCGAAATCACCGCCCAGGCGACCAGCGACCAGCCGATAAATTTCTTCCCGCTGCCATGAACGGCAATCTTGCCGCCAGGCACCTGCAAAAACAGATAGCCAATAAAGAAGATCCCACCCGCCAGGCCTGCCATGGTGGCAGAAATACCTAACTCTTCATCCATACCGCCGGGCATGGCAAAAGCAATATTCACACGGTCCATATAAGAAATAATGCAGGCGATAAGAATCGGGGGAATAATTCTTAGCCAGCGCTGGCGCGGAATGTCCGCATGTAAAGCTTGAGTAGACGTATTCATATTTAATATCTCAGTGTAGGTAACCGGAATAAGATTTTTTTATTGTTATTGCGTTGCTTTTTTCATTTGGCTAATGCCGTCGTGCAAAATAGCGATGCGATGGCTGATATCAGCATTAGCATTTATTTCCAGTAATTTAATACCGGAAAATTTCAATGTTGCGGCGCTCGCCGCAGTAAAGAGTGCTTTTGCATGTTCAGTGGTCATCAAACTGTCGGCACAGTACGATGAAAACGGTGCGTGCAGATCCTGCCATTCACCGTACTCTCCGCGGATGGTGGTGCCGGAGAACATCAGCGCGGCCAGTTTTCCGGCCTGAAGGGCGGTCTGAACGTGCTCAACCGGAAGCGTGGTGTTGCGCCCTTCAATGGCTGAGCGCGCCCAGTTAATACAGATGCTGATATCTGTCTCTTTTATCACCTCCAGCACCTGCTCTAAGGGTAAAAATCCCTTACGCGGTGCGGGACCGGTCATGGCATCGCAGTGTTCAAGCACCAGATCGCAGGACCAGTCCCAGCCCGCGATTTCACGAATGGAACGGGCGAACGCCTCGATAGCCTGCTCGACAGAAGCATTGCCCGCCTGCGGTGCGGCCTGCATCTCCAGGGCAATGACTTTCCCGGGAAAACGGGCGTTAACCGCAGCAATCTTCTGCTGCAGATGGCGGTAATATTCCACACACGCTTTACGCTGTTCTTCGTCAGCAGACGCCAGCCCAAACGCACCGTTTGTGCCACGGCGACGCATGGTTTCCATCACTGCCGTGACGACGATTTGCCAGTCTCCAGGCGTATGGCGGAACAGCCATTCATCCCCATAAGGATGGAGATGTTCAAGGCAGGGTTGTTCCAGCCCGCGAATGTGTGGCGTGTCAGAAAGTTCCCGCCAGAAGGTTTGTTCTTCTTGTTCCCCTTTCTGGTGAAACGAGGGTGCGCAGGGGTACGCACCAATAATAAAACCGGTATTGGTCATTTCGCGTTCCTGTATTTATACCCGTCATACTTCAAGTTGCATGTGCGTTGGCTGCGCTCGTTCACCCCAGTCACTTACTTATGTAAGCTCCTGGAGATTCACTCTCTTGCCGCCTTCCTGCAACTCGAATTATTTAGGGTATATCAGAAAATTAATCTAATTCGCTGATTGCCACTTTCACCACAATTTTGCGAATTGCAGTTTCCTTGTTTTTAATACAGGCAGGACGGTGTACATCCTGCGGGAAAAATATGGCGTAACTGCCGGGTATCATTTCGATAAACGATTCATTTTCACTGTTGTGATAAAAAATAATCTCCCGTTGTTCCAGTAATGATTCGCTGATGTTGTTATTTCCGGTATCGATAGCAATACCGATTTTTTCTTCACCCCACGCCAGAAATTGAATATCAAGATAGCGGCGATGCACTTCGGGGCGATTTTCGTGCTGTTCCCGGGTGGTGAGATCAAGCACCTGGGCAAAGATGTTGTGTCCCTCAATTTCAACGACACCCGGCTTTAGCATGCTGAAATCCGTGGTACGCAGAAAATCTAATGCTTTTTCAATCGCCCGCGGCAGGCGACACGGATTTGGCTGTGAAATATGTCCGAATATCATGGCCCACTCCTTACAGCGCCTGGATTTTCGCCCACACGCTGTCGTCAATGGTGATGCCGTTGCGGCGGTTCTCTTCAAGCAGTCGCGTAAATTCATGCCCCGGCAGACGGACAGCGACGTTTTCGTCTGCCCGCTCGGCGGTGGTGATAAAGTCCATAATACGCTGCAGTTTGGCATCGCGGGTTGGGCCGTCGATCAGGCGGTCGACCTCGATGGCGATAAAGATCTGTGACACGCCATACTCGTCGCTGTTGTCCTGGGTAACTTCCGCCACGGAGGAGCCGTTAGAGAGCAGGGTGGCGATCATGTCGAGCACAATCGATAAGCCGGAACCTTTCCAGTAGCCCATCGGCAGAATACGGCGATTTTTCTCAATCACGCCAGGCTCTTTGGTCAGATTGCCCTCGTCGTCGAATCCGCCGTCGACCGGTAACGTGCGTCCGGCCAGTCGGTTCACTTCCAGCATGCCGTAGGAGAACATCGACATCGACATATCGACCATGGTGATTGGGGAGGAGGGGATCGCCACGATCAGCGGGTTGGTGCCGATGCAACATTCTTTTGACCCCCACGCGGGCATCACCGCAATGGAGTTGGTCCAGCAGATCCCGATGTAGCCCTTCTCTGCGGCTTGCCAGCCATAGCTCCCTCCGCGCATCCAGTGGTTAGCGTTACGCAGCGCAACCAGACCGATACCGTGATCGGAGGCCAGTTCGGTGGCACGATCCATCATTTTTTTCGCCGTCAGGTTACCGATGGCGCGTTGGGCATCCCACTGTTCGATGGCCCCTAATGTGGTCACCCGTTTTGGCTGGGCATCAGGAATGATGTCGCCCGCGTCCAGTTGCTGAATAAAACGCGGGAAGCGGTTCACGCCGTGGGAATAGACGCCAGATTCCGTGGTGCGGGCAAACATCTCCGCGCAGGCATCCGCCGTTTCTGCTTTTACACCGCGATCGAGCAGAACCCGATTGAACGCTGCTTTTAACTCTTCGAATGTCACTTTCATCCCTGTTCTCCTGTTCTTCGTAGGGGCAAGTGCGAGTGCTTTTTTATCGCTAAATTTCACTATGCGAAATCTGATTTCAAATATAGCGATCAAATTTTGCCAGATCAACGACATTCATGATTTTCAAAATCGATTAAAATCAACCGGTTGTGTTTTTTCTTTTGAGATCGTGAACTGAACCACACTTTGCGCTACCATCAGGGCGCGATAAAAAGGAGCCATGGGATGAGCATGAAAGAGAGCGACATGACGCAAGAAAAAGAGAGGCCAGCAGGTAGCCAGAGCTTGTTTCGCGGTCTGATGCTGATTGAGATCCTCAGTAACTATCCGAACGGCTGTCCTCTGGCCCATTTATCGGAACTGGCCGGGCTGAATAAAAGCACCGTGCACCGGTTACTGCAGGGATTGCAGTCGTGCGGGTACGTCACCCCGGCACCGGCGGCGGGCAGCTATCGCCTGACCACCAAATTTATCGCCGTCGGGCAAAAGGCGCTGTCGTCGCTGAATATCATCCACGTGGCTGCTCCGCATCTTGAGTCGCTGAATATCGCCACCGGCGAGACGGTGAACTTCTCCAGCCGCGAAGACGATCACGCGATCCTGATTTATAAGCTTGAGCCGACCACCGGTATGCTGCGCACGCGTGCCTATATCGGCCAGCATATGCCGCTTTACTGCTCGGCAATGGGCAAGATCTACATGGCATTCGGTCACCAGGACTATGTGGCGAGCTACTGGGAAAGCCACCGGGATCAGATCCAGCCGCTGACCCGCAATACCATCACTGAACTGAGCGCGATGTATGACGAGCTGGCGGAAATCCGCGAGCACAGCATGGCGATGGACAAAGAAGAGAACGAGCTGGGGGTCTCCTGTATCGCGGTGCCGGTGTTTGATATTCATGGCCGCGTGCCGTATGCGATCTCAATTTCGCTGTCGACCTCCCGCATGAAGCAGATTGGCGAAAAAAATCTGCTTACACCTCTGCGTGAAACGGCGGACGCGATCTCCAGAGAGCTGGGTTTTAACGTGCGCGAGGGATAACAGATGAACCGGTTCATCATGGCGGATTCGGCAAAATGCATCGGCTGTCGCACCTGCGAAGTGGCGTGTGTCGTGTCGCATCAGGACGCCATCTCAACAGACGCCTTTACGCCCCGCATTCGGGTAGTCAAAGGGGACGCTTTCACCACGGCGGTGGGTTGCCATCAGTGTGAAGATGCCCCTTGCGCGAATGTCTGCCCAACGCAGGCGATTCGCCGTGGCGAGGGAGCCTGGCAGGTTGAGCAGGCGCGGTGTATTGGGTGTAAACGCTGTATGGTGGCGTGCCCGTTTGGGGCGATGCAGGTGCAGTGGGCAGGAGATACGCTTCAGGCGCTGAAATGCGATTTATGCGCGCACCGCGCGGACGGACCGGCCTGTGTGGAAGCCTGCCCGACCCACGCGCTGAGCTGTGTCGATCCCGCCAGATTACGCACCGAGCGGTTGCGTCATCTGGCGTAGGTTCTTACTGGGCGTCTTCGCGCCAGGCGAATTCGATCTCTTCGGCGAGAATTTTTACCCCGGCTTCGATTTTTTCCGGATCGGGCACGTAGTTCATGCGCATACATTGATGCGTATGCGGCCACGGCTTGTCCAGCCCCGGGAAGAAGTAATCTCCCGGCACCATCAATACGCCTCGCTTCTTCAGGCGCTGATAAAGCAGCTCGGTGGTGATCGGCAGATCTTTAAACCACAGCCACAGGAAAATTGCCCCTTCAGGTTTGTGGATCAGGCAGCGTTCTTCCGGTAAATAGCGGCGAAGTATGGCAATTGTTTCCTGAACACGCTGATAGTAGAACGGCTTAATCACGTCATTAGACAGGCGCAGCAGATCGTTGCGTTTAATCATTTCGCACATCATCGCCGGGCCAATACCGCCAGGAGAAAGGCTGATAATGCCGTTCATGTTGGTAATGGCGGTGATGATTTTTTCATTGGCGATGATGATCCCGCAGCGGCTGCCCGGCAGGCCGAGCTTGGAGAGGCTCATACACAGGACGATGTTCGGGTTCCACAGCGGCCGTGCTTCGCTGAAGATAATACCCGGGAACGGCACGCCATAGGCGTTATCGATCACCAGCGGGATGCCATGCTGATTTGCCAGCGCATCCAGTTTCATCAGCTCGTCGTCGGTGATGACGTTGCCCGTTGGGTTGGTTGGACGTGATACGCAGATCATGCCCGTCTCTTCACCAATGTGCAGATGTTCAAAATCGACGTGGTATTTGAACTGACCTTCCGGCAGCAGCTCAATATTCGGGCGCGCGGAGACGAACAGATCCTCTTCCAGACCGGAATCGGCGTAGCCGATATACTCCGGTGCCAGCGGGAACAATACTTTTTTGGTGGTGCCGTCGGCGCGACGTCCTGCGAAAAGGTTAAACAAGTAGAAAAACGCGCTCTGACTGCCGTTTGTCAGTGCAATATTCTGCGGTTCGATATCCCAACCCAGCTCTTCACGCAGCATGTCGGCGAGGAGTTTCAGCAGTTCGGTTTTACCCTGAGGGCCGTCGTAATTGCAAAGCGCATCGGTTGCTTTGCCGTTTTCCAGCATCTGAGCGAGCAGCGTCTGGAAATAGGTATTCATCTCCGGGATTTGAGCCGGGTTTCCGCCGCCGAGCATGATGGCGCCCGGTGTGCGCAGCCCGTCGTTGAGGTCCTCCATCAGGCGGGTAATGCCTGAATGGCGGGTAAATTTGTCGCCGAAAAGTGAAAACGTCATAGCAGGTGATCTGTCGAGCTTGTTTTGAAAGTGGGTAACCATAACGCTAGCACCGTGCGGGTGCAAATCGGCTGGTGTGGTCGGATTTGTGGTTTTATGTGGCGGGTGTGGATTTTTGTAGTGAATAGTTCTGGTGAGTGCCCCTCACCCCGGCCCTCTCCCGGTGGGAGAGGGAGAAAACCGCGATGAGGGGGCTATTGGTTCCCCGCCCAGACGACCATGACTTTATCGCCATCATGTTCACGTACGAATCCATACCCCTCTTTCAGCGAAAGCGTGGTTTGCTTGCCTTCACCTATCGCCGGATGGCGGGCGCGGAACTGACCCAGCGTTTGCCAGTGGGCGACGGTTAACGCCTGTTTGCCCGTTACATCCTGCCAGTTCATATCCGAGCGTGTTCCCTGCAGAGGGTCGGAACCCGTCGGCCCGAACGGACGCTCTGATTCATCCCCATAATAGATTTGTACGCTGCCTGGCGCTAACAGCAGCAGTTCTGCCGCGCGCTGGCCCCCTTCGCGGAACAGGCGGGTGTCATGCGAGGAGAGATAGCTCAGGACGTTAAAGCTTTGCAGTTTTTCCGCCATCTGCTGCCAGGTCAGATCGATATCGGCCAGGCAGTTCACCGCTTTTGCCGCCTGCTCCTGATAATCGAAGTTAATCATCGCATCGAAGCCGTGGCGGTAATAATCGCTCTGCATGACCCCGTGGCCCCAGGATTCACCCGTCATCCAGAACGGCGCATTGTCGAGTTTTTTGTCCGGGTGAGCACCTTTCCAGGCCGCCAGCGCCTGGCTTGCCTGGTCCTTCAACTGCTGCCAGGCCGCCAGTTCCACGTGTTTTGCCGTATCAACACGGAAACCGTCAATGCCATACTCGCGTACCCACTGGCTGAGCCAGTGGGTCAGGTAATCGCGCGGGGTGTATCCCGGGATAGCTTTTGCCTGGGTATCGGGCTTGTGCTGATAAAAGTTTGGCAAACCGGACGGCGTGGTGGATTCCGTTTTCAGGTCGGGTAAAAACGCCAGTGACATGGTCAGGTCGTCAAAGCCCGGGTTGTCGTAATCGCCAATATCGGTGCGGATCCATTTTTTACCCCACCATTTTTCCCATGCGGCTTTATCGCTGAAGTTGATGTAATCATTAAAGCTGTGCCAGCTTTGTCCCGTGCCCGGCTTCCAGTCGGTCCAGCGTGCACCCAGCGTTTTCTTCAGCTCATCACCTTGCAGATAGAGTGCGCCAAACTGGTACTCCTGCATGTCGGCAAGCGTTGCGTAGCCCACATGGTTCATGACGATATCGAACAGAATGCGGATGCCGCGCTTGTGCGCTTCATCGACGAGATGACGTAAATCATCTTCGGTGCCCATGTTGGCATCAAGCCTGGTCCAGTCCTGCGTGTAGTAACCATGGTAGGCGTAGTGGGGGAAATCGCCTTTGGTGCCACCGCCGACCCAGCCATGGATCTGCTCAAGCGGGGAGCTTATCCAGAGCGCGTTTACCCCCAGTTGCTGCAGATAATCAAGCTTGCTCGCAAGCCCTTTCAGATCGCCGCCGTGGAAAGTGCCAATCTCCTGCATGCCGTCTTTGTGGCGGCCATAGCTATTGTCATTCGTGGGGTCACCATTCACGAAGCGGTCGGTCAGCACGAAATAGACCGTAGCGTTTTGCCAGCTAAACGGCGCGGGTTTGTCGGTTTCGGCGCGCTCAAGCAGCAGCAGGCCGTTGCTGTTGGCGGCAGGCTGAAGGGTAATTTTTCCCTGCTGCACCGTCGCGGTTTGTTTGCTGTAGAAATCTCGCACCACGGAGCCTTCCGGGAAGGTGTTTCCCACCTCCAGCGTCAGGGGTTTTCCATCCCATTTTGGGCACTGGCGGATAACGTTTGCCACCGGTTGTTCTGCTGCGCTCTTGATGGTCAGCATCAGGGTTGGCGTGCCGGAACGGGTATCGACACGCATCTGGTATTCTCCGTCGCGGAACAGACGCCACTGCGGCGGCGTGCCGTCACACGGTTTGAGCGACAGCATCTCGTTGAGTTTTATCGCTTCTGTTGGCTGCCAGCACGTGTTGTCAAAACTCACTGTTAAAGGACGCGTACCCTTCGCAAGCTTTGCCTGGCTGGTGAACATTCCGGTGCCTTCGGCGCTGAACGCGTTAAATCCCGGCGATGACCAGTCAGCGTGTGCCAGTGCGGGTAACATCAGAAAAGCTACGGCGGTGCGTTTCATTCCATCTTCCTGTCGCGGCATTTTTGACCAGTGTGCCATCAGGTGAGGCGTAAAAACTCATCCCCCGGCGCTTTCTACAAGGATGACGCGAGAGGATGAGTGATCCCGCGCAAAATTAGGCAGTTATCTGCGAGATCGCACACAAATTTTCAGAATTGATGCTTAAGTGAGCACGTTTCAGGTGACATAGTTTCGGAATTGGACTATTTCTATACGTGCTCTTGAAGTCTATTTTTGATATGATTTGAGATTCCGCTCTCAAATTTGTGAAAAAAATAAGGTGTTGGAATGTTTATATCCGACCAGGAGACCTAATGATATCGACTCCCATTCGACGATATGGGGCCGCGATACTCATGTTACTCACCACGACATTTTCGGGTGGGGTGCTTGCAAAGACGCACACGGATACAACGAGTAAGAAAGCCCACGTAATAAAGACGACAAGCAGTAAGGTTAGCAGTAAACAAGAGTATTCTCGCAATAGTGCAAAGAGTAGTTCACTTCCTGATTTGCGAAAATACCCTTCCGGAACACCAAGGAAAAAAGCGTTTCTCCGGACAGTAATGCCTTACATCACAAGTCAAAACGCCGCGATTACGGCAGATCGTAACTGGTTGATCGCCAAACAGTACGATAGCCGCTGGACGCCGTCCGAGCGCGCGCGCCTGAAAGATATCGCAAAGCGCTACAAGGTAAGCTGGAACGGTAACACCCGTCGTGTGCCGTGGAACTCGCTCCTTGAGCGTGTCGACATCATCCCGGGCAGCATGGTTGCGACAATGGCTGCAGCCGAAAGTGGCTGGGGCACCTCGAAGCTGGCGCGCAACAACAACAACCTCTTCGGCATGAAGTGTGTGAAGGGGCGTTGTAAAAATGCGCCGGGCAAGGTGAAGGGCTACTCGCAGTTTGAATCGGTGAAAGACTCAGTAAATGCCTATGTGGTAAACCTGAACACCCATCCGGCCTACTCGTCGTTCCGTAAGTCACGCGCACAGCTGCGTAAAGCGGATCAGGAAGTAACGGCCAGTACGATGATCCACAAGCTGAAAGGTTATTCCACCCAAGGTCAGCGCTATAACAACTATCTGTTTGCGATGTACCAGGATAACCAGCGACTTATCGCCGCCCATATGTAATCCCAATAACGCCTTCAACTGGAAGGCGTTTTCTTTTCTACATCATGACTTCGCTGTGGCGTTCCCGATACTCTTTCGGCGTGTTGTCATACTCTTTACGAAACACCGAATAAAAATACTGCAGCGACGGGTAGCCGCACATCTGCGAGATTTCGTTGATCGACAGCGACGTGGAGATGAGCAAACTGCGCGCTTTCTCCAGCTTCTCTGCGTGAATGACCGCATGAATGGTTTCGCCCACTTCCTCTTTAAAACGCTTCTCCAGATTTGAACGGGAAATACCCACCGAATCCAGCACCTGATCGACCTTGATACCTTTGCAGGCGTGGTTGCGGATAAAGTGCATCGCCTGAATGACTGCCGGGTCGTTTAAGGAGCGGTAATCCGTTGAGCGACGTTCTACCACGCGAACCGGGGGAACCAGCAGGCGCTGAAGCGGCAGGGATTCGTTATCCAGCAGACGATGCAGTAATTTTGCGGCCTGATACCCCATCTGTCGGGTGCCCTGCGCCACTGAGGAAAGGGCCACGCGAGAAAGGTAGCGGGTAAGCTCTTCGTTATCGATGCCAATCACGCACAGTTTCTCCGGCACCGGAATGTGCAAATGTTCGCAGACCTGCAATACATGGCGCGCACGGGCGTCCGTCACGGCAATAATGCCGGTTTGCGGCGGCAGCGTCTGCAGCCAGTCAGCCAGACGGTTTTGCGCGTGCTGCCAGTTTTCCGGCGCGGTTTCCAGCCCCTGATAGACCACGCCGCGGTACTTCTCCTGGGCGACTAGCTGACAAAAGGCGTGTTCGCGCTCAACGGCCCAGCGTTTGCCGCTGGAGGCTGGTAAACCATAGAACGCAAAGCGATGGACGCCTTTCTCCTTTAAATGCAGAAACGCGCTTTCGACCAGCGCATGGTTATCGGTGGCGATATAGTGGACGGGAGGATAGTGTTCGGGCGAATGGTAAGAGCCGCCGACGCCCACAATCGGGACGTCGACGTCAGTCAGTAACTGCTCAATGACCGGGTCGTCATAGTCAGCGATGACGCCATCGCCCAGCCAGTCTTTGATGTTCTCGAGTCGGGTGCGGAAATCCTCTTCGATAAAGATATCCCACTCAGATTGCGACGCCTGCAAATATTCACCAACGCCCTCTACCACCTGTCGGTCGTAAGCTTTGTTGGCATTGAATAACAACGTAATGCGGTGACGCTTTTCAAACATGGCTCGCTTCCCAAATAAGTCACAATACGGTTATCAGGTACGCCGCTTGGTGGCAGAGTCCATCCAGACTGCCAGCAAAAGAATGGCCCCCTTGACGATATACTGCCAAAACGTCGGGACGTCCATCATACTCATCCCGTTATCCAACGAAGCCATGATAAATGCCCCCATCACCGCGCCCGCCACGCTGCCGACACCGCCTGCGAGGCTGGTACCGCCAATGACGCAGGCGGCGATAGCATCCAGCTCGGCAATGTTTCCGGCAGACGGGGAACCCGCTCCGAGACGCGAGCTGAGGATCAACCCGGCGATAGCAACCATCAGGCCGTTGATGGCAAAGACCGCCAGTTTGGTGCGCTCTACGTTAATGCCTGACAGACGGGCGGCCTCAAGGTTACCGCCGATGGCGTAAATACGGCGGCCAAACGCGGTGCGCGTGGCCATAAACATGCCGCCCAGCAGCAGGAGGGCCAGCAGGAGAACTGGCGTAGGCACGCCGCGATAGTCATTCAGGAGCCAAATCGCGCCGAGCACGATCACCGCAGTCAGTGCCTGACGTCCCACCACGGATGTTGATGGGGAGGAGGCCAGCCCCAGCGACTGACGGCGCATACGGCCACGCCACTGCCAGACCACGAACGCCAGCAGCCCGACCACGCCGATGGTAAAGCCCATGCTGTCGGAGAGGTAGCTCTGACCAATCTGCGACATGGCGGCGCTGGTGGGAGAGACGGTGGTGCCGTTGGTGATGCCAATCAATACGCCGCGGAAGGCCAGCATTCCTGCCAGAGTAACAATGAACGACGGGACCTTCCGGTAGGCAACCCACCAGCCGTTCCAGGCACCCAGCACCAGACCTAATACCAGCGTCACCGCCACGGTCAGCGGCAGCGGCCAGCCGAGCCAGACGTCAAAAATGGCCGCGACGCCGCCGAGCAGGCCCATCATCGACCCCACCGACAGGTCGATTTCCGCCGAAATAATGACGAAGACCATGCCCACGGCCAGAATGCCGGTGATGGCAGTCTGGCGCAGCAGGTTAGAGACGTTACGCGCGCTCAGGTAGGAGCCATCGGTCATCCAGGTAAAAAACAGCATGATGGCGATAATTGCCGCGATCATCACGAATACCTGCAGGTTCAGCGCTTTTAACCCCGCGAATGCGCCGGGCGTCTGAACAGCGACTTTGATATCAGACGGATTGCTTTTCGACATGACGTTCGCTCCTTAAAGCGGCTTCCATCACCTGCTCCTGCGTCAGGTTCTGGTTAATCAGATTGGCTTTCAGTTTGCCCTCGTGCATGACCAGCACACGGTCGCTCAGGCCGAGCACTTCGGGTAATTCAGAGGAGATGACAATGACGGCGATCCCTTGCTGTACAAGCTGATTAATCAGTTTGTAGATTTCGTACTTCGCACCGATATCAATGCCGCGCGTCGGCTCATCCAGGATCAAGATGCGTGGATTGAGGAGCAGACAGCGCGCCAGAATGGCTTTTTGCTGGTTGCCTCCGCTCAGGCGTCCAATGGCCAGTTCCGGTGAGGATGTTTTCACTTTGAGGCGGGCGAGAGATTGCAAAATGCACTGCTGCTCTGCGGCATCATCAAGGCTGCTCAGCGCGCCGGAGAACTGATCGAGTGCCGCGAGCGTGATGTTTTTACCCACCGCCATTACCGGCACGATGCCGTCTTTTTTGCGGTCTTCCGGCACCATGGCAATTCCGTGGGCAATTGCCTGCTGGCAGTTGTCGATTTTCACCGGCTTGCCATCAATATAAACCGTGCCTTCCCAGCGCCCTGGCCAGACGCCGAACAGGCACTGCACGGCTTCAGTACGTCCGGCGCCGACGAGCCCGGCAACACCGAGAATTTCACCCCGGTGCAGGGAAAAGGAGATGTTGTTTACGCGTTTGATATGGCGATTTACCGGGTGCCACGCTGTCAGGTTTTCTACGCGTAACACTTCATCACCCGTTGTGTGAGGTTCATTCGGGTAGAGCGCCGTCAGTTCGCGGCCCACCATCATGGTGATGATGTCATCCTCGCTCATGCCTTCGGCTTCGCGTGTGCCGATGTGTTGACCATCGCGGATCACGCAGATGGTGTCCGAAATGGCTTTGACCTCGTTGAGTTTGTGAGAAATGTAGATGCAGGCGATACCGTGATTTTGCAGATCGCGGATGATATCCAGCAGGACGGCCGTTTCCTGTTCGGTGAGAGAGGCTGTGGGTTCGTCGAGGATCAGCAGCCTGACCTGTTTGTTCAGCGCCTTAGCGATTTCAACCAGCTGTTGCTGCCCCAGGCCCAGGTCTCCCACGCGGGTATCCGGCGAAATGGCCAGACTGACCTGCGCCAGCAGTTTTTCACAGCGTAGCGTCATGGTGTCGTAATCCAGCACGCCGTGGCGCGAAATTTCGGCCCCGAGGAAAATGTTCTCCAGCACGGTGAGATGCTTCACCAGCGCCAGCTCCTGGTGAATGATGGCGATACCCTTACGTTCAGTATCGCGAATGTGGGTGGCCTGAATGACCTCGCCGGCAAAGACAATTTCACCTTCGTAGCTGCCATGCGGATAGATCCCGCACAACACTTTCATCAGCGTCGACTTACCCGAACCGTTTTCGCCGCAGAGCGAAACCACTTCACCAGGATTTAGCCGCAGGCTCACGTTATCGACCGCTTTCACCGCGCCAAAACGCTTGGTGATGCTCTTCATTTCAAGTAAATAAGGCATAACTGCTCCACATGACCCGAGGTAAAAACAGTACAAGTCGATGCGCCCCCGCAGGGCAGGGGCTGCGCTGGATTACAGTTCACTCTTCTTGTGGAAACCGTCTTTGATAACGGTGGCGTCAATGTTCTCTTTATTGACTTCAATTGGCGTGAGCAGGCGTGCCGGCACATCTTTCAGACCGTTGTTCAGCGTCGCGTCGGCTTTCGGTTGTTTACCGTTCCCCAGCTCTACGGCGATCTCTGCAGCCGTGTTGGCCAGTTCAGTGATGGGCTTATACACCGTCATGGTCTGGGTGCCCGCAATGATGCGTTTTACACCGGCGAGATCCGCATCTTGGCCTGAAATGGCCACTTTCCCGGCCAGCCCCTGCGCGCTCAGCGCCTGAATGGCACCCCCGGCGGTGGCGTCGTTGGAGGCGACGACGGCATCAATTTTGTTGTTATTCGCGGTTAGCGCGTTTTCCATAATTTTCAGCGCGTTTTCAGGCAACCAGCCGTCCGCCCACTGATCGCCAACCACTTTAATCTTGCCGCTGTCGATATACGGCTTGAGGACTTTCATCTGGCCTTCACGGAACAGTTTGGCGTTGTTATCCACCGGTGAGCCGCCCATCAGGAAATAATTGCCCTGCGGCACTTTATCGACCAGGCTTTTTGCCTGCAGTTCACCCACTTTTTCATTGTCGAACGAAATATAATAATCAATGTCCGCATTATTAATCATGCGATCATACGCCAGAACTTTAATCCCTTCTTGCTTCGCTTCTTTCACGACGTTACTTAATACCTGGCCGTTATAAGGGATAATGACCAGTACATCAACGCCACGGTTAATCATATTCTCAATTTGCGACATCTGCGTTTCTTCGTTGCCATTTGCAGACTGCACAAACACACTTGCGCCAAGTGATTCCGCTTTTTTAACAAAAATATCGCGATCTTTTTGCCAGCGCTCCAGACGCAGGTCGTCAATCGCCATGCCAATTTTGACCTCTTTGGCATGTCCTGCAAAGCTTGCAAGGAGGAGAGTAGTGCAGAGCGTTAGGGTCAGGTTCTTTATCTTCATAATTATTAGGCCTTTTGTAGGGGTATGTGTTGCTGAGATAAAAGAAACATTCACTGCTTAGACGCAGCAAATTTTTAACGCGGAAAGGCGGGCTGGCAATTACAGATTTTTATCTTCTCATTACGATATTTGGTTTATTTCTGAATTTATGACCGCGATCGGATTTTAAAATACGTAAGGTCTTAATTACATTTGATTATGGAATCTGCGCCGAAAAATAGTTTGCTTGCGCATTATTTTGCGAGCCAGCGCACAGTTGCGCATTCTCTCAATAGCAGTGTGAAATAACGTAATTGAGCAACCCAAAATGTCTATTCACTATTACTCCTGTATCAACGACTCGCCGCATACCCTGATTATGGAGCTCAATATGCAAGCTTATTTCGACCAACTCGATCGTGTTCGTTACGAAGGCCCGAAAACGACCAATCCTTTAGCATTTCGTCACTACAACCCGGATGAGCTGGTGCTGGGTAAGCGCATGGAAGATCATCTGCGCTTTGCCGCCTGTTACTGGCATACCTTCTGCTGGAACGGCGCCGATATGTTCGGTGTGGGTTCCTTTGACCGCCCGTGGCAACAGCCGGGAGAGGCTATCGAGCTGGCGAAGCGCAAAGCGGATGTGGCATTTGAATTCTTCCACAAGCTGAACGTGCCGTATTACTGCTTCCATGACGTGGATGTGTCGCCGGAAGGCGCATCGCTGAAAGAGTACCTGAACAACTTTGCGCAGATGGTGGATGTGCTGGCGGCGAAGCAGCAGCAAAGTGGCGTGAAGCTGCTGTGGGGCACGGCTAACTGCTTCACGAACCCTCGCTATGGTGCCGGGGCAGCAACTAACCCGGATCCAGAAGTGTTTAGCTGGGCGGCCACGCAGGTCGTGACCGCAATGAATGCAACGCATCAGTTGGGCGGCGAGAACTATGTTCTGTGGGGCGGCCGTGAGGGTTATGAAACCCTGCTGAATACCGATCTGCGTCAGGAGCGCGAGCAGATTGGCCGCTTCATGCAGATGGTGGTTGAGCATAAGCATAAAATCGGTTTCCGCGGCACGCTGCTGATTGAACCGAAGCCACAGGAACCAACCAAGCACCAGTACGATTACGACGTCGCGACCGTGTACGGCTTCCTGAAGCAGTTCGGCCTGGAAAAAGAGATTAAAGTTAACATTGAAGCCAACCATGCCACCCTGGCGGGCCACTCTTTCCATCACGAAATTGCGTCTGCCATTGCGCTGGGCATCTTCGGATCGGTCGATGCTAACCGTGGTGATGCGCAGCTGGGCTGGGATACCGACCAGTTCCCGAACAGCGTGGAAGAGAATGCGCTGGTGATGTATGAAATCATCAAAGCGGGTGGTTTCACTACCGGCGGCCTGAACTTTGACGCCAAAGTGCGTCGTCAGAGCACCGATAAATACGATCTGTTCTACGGCCACATTGGCGCGATGGATACCATGGCGCTGGCGCTGAAAGTCGCTGCGCGCATGATTGAAGACGGTGAGCTGGATAAACGTGTCGCGAAGCGTTATAGCGGCTGGAACAGTGAGCTGGGCCAGCAAATTTTGAAAGGCCAGTTATCGCTTGCGGAAATCGCGAAGTACGCTGAACAACATCAGCTGGCGCCGCAGCATCAGAGCGGACACCAGGAACTGCTGGAAAATCTGGTCAATCACTATTTGTTCGACAAGTAAAAACATAGGCCCGGTAAGCGGAAGCGCCACCGGGCATTTCTGTCAAAGGAGCCACCACAATGTATATCGGGATTGATCTTGGCACATCGGGTGTGAAAGCCATCCTCTTAAGCGAGCAGGGTGACGTGTTGGCAACGCAGACTGAAAAACTGCAGGTTTCGCGTCCGCATCCGTTATGGTCGGAACAGGATCCGGAGCAGTGGTGGCAAGCGACGGATCGCGCAATCAAGGGGTTAGGTGAACAGCACAGTTTGCGTGAGGTCACCGCGCTGGGTATCGCCGGACAGATGCACGGCGCTACGCTGCTGGACAGCCAGCATCGTGTGCTGCGCCCTGCGATCCTCTGGAACGATGGCCGCTGTGCGGAAGAGTGCGCGCTCCTGGAAGAGCGAGTGCCAGCGTCCCGTGACATCACCGGCAACCTGATGATGCCCGGCTTCACCGCGCCGAAGCTTCTCTGGGTGCAACGCCATGAGCCGGAGATTTTCCGTCAGGTGGCGAAGGTCTTACTGCCAAAAGATTATCTGCGTTTTCGCATGACGGGGGATTTTGCCAGCGACATGTCCGACGCCGCTGGCACCATGTGGCTCGACGTGGCGAAACGCGACTGGAGCGAGGCGATGCTGGATGCCTGTCATCTCACCCGTGAGCATATGCCCGCACTCTTTGAAGGCAGCGAAATTACCGGCACCTTACAGTCCGCCATAGCGGAACGCTGGAACATGCCTGCTGTGCCGGTGGTGGCTGGCGGCGGGGATAACGCGGCGGGCGCCGTGGGTGTCGGCATGGTTGATGCGGGCCAGGCCATGCTGTCTCTCGGCACCTCTGGCGTCTATTTTGCCGTCAGCGACGGATATCGCAGCAACCCGGAAAGTGCGGTGCACAGTTTTTGCCATGCGCTGCCAGGAAAATGGCATTTGATGTCGGTGATGCTCAGTGCAGCTTCTTGCCTGGACTGGGCGGCGAAGCTGACCGGGATGGCCGATGTTCCGGCATTGATTACCGCAGCACAGCAGGCGGATGAAAACGCTGGTACCGTCTGGTTTTTACCGTATCTCTCCGGTGAGCGTACACCGCACAACAACCCGGAAGCGAAAGGGGTATTTTTTGGCTTAACCCATCAGCACGGTCCTGCGGAACTGGCGCGTGCGGTTCTGGAAGGCGTGGGCTATGCGCTGGCGGATGGAATGGACGTGGTGCATGACTGCGGCCTGAAACCAGCAAGCATCACCCTGATCGGCGGCGGCGCACGCAGCAGCTACTGGCGCCAGATGCTCTCTGATATCAGTGGATTGCAGCTGGACTATCGTACCGGGGGCGATGTGGGCCCGGCGCTGGGTGCCGCGCGGCTGGCGCAGATAGCCATGAACCCGGACAAACCGCTTTCGCAACTGTTGCCACAGCTCACGCTGGAACAGGCTCATCTGCCCGACGCAACTCGCCACGCGCGATATGCTGAAAGGCGCGATGTGTTCCGCAAAATTTATCAGCAGTTGCTGCCGCTGATGTCATAAGCGTGATTGTCTGTCAGAGGCATGAGGATGTCCTTTTTTGGTCTGTCCGCGTGCCTGTTTCCTCGCCAGTATGTATTTATACCCACTGGCGAGGAGCACCATCATGTCACGTATTGCATTAATCAACATCGATACCCAACAGTCTTTTCATCACCGCGATTACTGGCAGGAGCAAGATGTTCCGGCCTTTCAGCAGGCAATGCTGGGGCTGACAGAAGGCTGTCAGTCTCGCGGTATTCCCGTCGTCGATATTTTCCATGTGGATGAAAAAGGCCCTTTCTCACTGCAAAGCGGCTATGTCAAACCGATGGCCTTTTTACGTCATCAGCCGGATGTGGTTTTCCAGAAACACGTTCATAATGCCTTCACGGATACGGGCCTGGATCGCTGGCTGCGCGAGCGTGATATCAACCAGCTGATCCTATGCGGTATTCGCACTGAACAGTGCTGCGAAACCACCGCACGGGTGGCATCCGATCTGGGTTATGCTGTGACCTTTGTTAGCGAGGCAATGCTCACGTTTCCTATGACGTACAAGGGCATAACCCTTAGCGCTGCGGAAATTCGTCATCGTACCGAAACGGTACTGTCAGGGCGATTTGCCGCGATTAAAACGGTAGCGGAGACGCTGGAGTCACTGTAATGCGCATCGACGTTTGGTTCGTTATGTTGCCCGGGGTGTTGTCATTAGACATGACTGGCCCGGCAGAAACCTTTGTCCTGGCAGGCGATGCGTTTTGTCTGCATTACATTGGTCCGCAACCTGAGGTGCAAACGTCGATTGGTTTGATGATGAGCGGTATCGCGCCATTACCGGAAAGGCTTCCGGAAGGGAGCCTGCTGGTTCTGCCTGGTGTAAGCGACTCCCGCGTTCAGTTTTCTACGCCGCAGGCGATGCAGATCCAGCACTGGCTGATGCGCCTGCAGCTGGCTATTCAGCGTCAGGATATCACCGTGATGTGCGTCTGCTCAGGGGCTTTGCTGGCAGCAAAATCAGGGCTGCTGAACAACCGGCAGTGCACAACGCATCATGAGGTTATCGGCCGTTTACGCGTTGCCGCCCCCACGGCGACGATCAAAGAGAACCGGATATTCGTGCAGGATGAGAATGTCTGGACCAGCGCAGGGATCACCTCGGGTATCGACCTGGCGCTGCATATGATTAACCGTCTGTGCGGGCCAGAAAAGGCGCTGGCCGTGGCACGCGAGATGGTGGTCTGGTTCCGCCGGTCCGGGGACGATCCGCAGCTATCGCCATGGTTACGCTATCGCAATCATCTTCATCCGGCTATCCACCGTGCTCAGGATGCGCTAACCGCAGACCCGCAAAAAGCGTGGAACGTGCCGGATATTGCCGCGCTGGCGCATGTCAGCCCGCGCCATTTAACCCGTCTTTTCCAGACGCATTTGGGGATAAGCGTTCGCGATTACCTGGAGCAGTTGCGTCTGGCGGTGGCGGAGCAGTGGCTATTGCAGGGGCGCGGCGTGGAGCAGGCCTCACTGGCGGCAGGGTTTTCCTCCCCGCGCCAGTTTCATCGGGCCCGACAGCGCATCGTTAACTGACGAAGCGGCGGGTGTCTAGCTTCTGTAGCAGCATCGACAGCAACAGGCTCACGACCAGTGTGACGGAGAAAATCCAGACGATATCCAGCACTGGCCAGCTTTTGAGTTCAACGCCTCTCGTGCGTAGTGCGTGGATCACCAGCGCGTGAAAACCATAAATCCCCAGCGAGTGCCGCGAGATAAAACCCAGCACGGGAAGAGGGCGCGCATTCAGGGTGTTTTTAACGAGCGTCAGCAGGGAAACGGCACAAATGAAGACCATCGGCCCGCAGTACAGGTACCATGTATCGGCAAAATTGCCGCGCCATTGCAGCTCATGCAGCGTCCCGCGTGAAATGATAATCACCCCGATGATAAACAACGCGCCACATAGCCAGCTGATACCCCGCTTTTGGGTATCCATCATCCCGATGGCGCGCCCCAGCATGCCGTAGAGCACGTAGTAAAACGTATCGCCATTGATGTAGAGGTTTACCGGTAGCCACTCAAAACCGTCGATTTTCTGTGAGACGGTATTCGGGTTGGCGATGATGCCAATCACCACCATCAGCGCCAGGAGCATCTTTCCGCTGACGTTTTTTACCTGAATCAACGGTGATACCAGGTAGATAACGATAATGGCGAAGAAAAACCACAGGTGGTAAAACACCGGCTTTTGCAGCAGATATTTGAGTGACAGGCCGGGGCTGATGGAGGTAAACAGCGTGATGTAAATCAGCGCGACGGCGCTATAAAAGCCGAGACACGCGGCGATACGAATAAAATGTCGCGGTTGTGCGCTACGCTCGCCAAAAAAGAGAAAGCCGGAAATCATAAAGAACAGCGGAACGCTGACACGCGACGCGGAGTTGAGAATATTCGCGACATCCCAGTTAACAGGGCTGATACTGTGTGCGTTCGTAACATACCAGGTCGTCGTGTGGATCATCACCACCATCAGACACGCTATTCCTCGCAGGTTATCAATCCAGCTAATTTTTGACTGCATCAGTTCCTCTTTTTCCCTGTAAATAGAGTGTGACTGCTATTGTGTAAAAGTCTTTCCTTGGAAAAATCTGAGTTTTATAACGCGGACTTGTCTGGCCATCGCGAGATTCGCAGAATGCCAGACCGTAATCTATAAAAGCTTTGCTACTAAAAATAACAGCCACTGACCGGGTCGGTAATAAAAATGATGATGAAGCGTGTGGGGTCACTCTTTCTGCTGGTGGTACTGGCCGGATGCAGTACGCCTCAGGAAGCACCTGCGCAAAAAGCGCAGCAGGGCAAAATGAGCCCGGAACGTTCGCTGAATATGGAACAGCTGTGTAAAGATCAGGCGGCTCACCGCTATAACCTGGATACTCAGAAAATTGATGTCACCGGCTTTGAGCGTTTTCAGGGCAGCTATGAGCTTCGGGGCCATACCTCTCGTAAAGAGGACTTTGTCTGCTCGTTTGATGCGGACGGCCAGTTTTTACATCTCTCCATGCGCTAATCTGCTCGCATAATCGACAGCCAGACGCTCGCCGCGTTCTGGCTCGAACGCTTATTTCCCAATTTTCCCTAAACAACCCCGTTTCGTACTGTATATCTTGCAGCCAGCGGGTATACTGGTCCCTTCCATTTAAAACCACACGTATCCAGCACGAAATACTATGCAAAAGTTTGATACCAAGACCTTCCAGGGCCTGATCCTGACCTTACAGGATTACTGGGCTCGCCAGGGCTGCACCATTGTTCAACCTTTGGACATGGAAGTCGGCGCAGGCACCTCACACCCGATGACCAGCTTACGCGCGTTGGGGCCAGAGCCAATGGCGACTGCTTATGTGCAGCCTTCCCGTCGTCCGACCGATGGTCGTTACGGCGAAAACCCAAACCGTCTGCAGCACTACTATCAGTTCCAGGTGGTAATTAAGCCATCGCCAGACAATATTCAGGAACTGTACCTTGGGTCACTGAAAGAGCTGGGTATGGATCCGACCATTCACGACATTCGTTTCGTGGAAGATAACTGGGAAAACCCAACGCTGGGTGCCTGGGGTCTGGGTTGGGAAGTGTGGCTTAACGGTATGGAAGTGACGCAGTTCACCTACTTCCAGCAGGTTGGCGGTCTGGAATGTAAGCCGATCACCGGTGAAATCACCTATGGTCTGGAACGTCTGGCAATGTACATTCAGGGCGTAGATAGCGTTTACGACCTGGTCTGGAGCGACGGCCCGCTGGGTAAAACCACTTACGGCGACGTGTTCCATCAGAACGAAGTGGAACAATCCACCTATAACTTCGAATACGCGGATGTGGACTTCCTGTTCACCTGCTTCGAGCAGTACGAGAAAGAAGCGCAGCAACTGCTGGCGCTGGAGACTCCGCTGCCGCTGCCTGCCTACGAGCGTATTCTGAAGGCCGCCCACAGCTTCAACCTGCTGGACGCCCGCAAAGCGATCTCCGTGACTGAACGTCAGCGCTACATTCTGCGTATTCGTACCCTGACCAAAGCCGTTGCAGAAGCTTACTACGCGTCCCGTGAAGCCCTTGGCTTCCCGATGTGCAACCGAAACAAATAAGAGGCGGCCATGTCTGAGAAAACTTTCCTGGTGGAAATTGGCACCGAAGAGCTGCCACCAAAAGCCCTGCGCAGCCTGGCTGAATCTTTTGCTGCGAACGTGACTGCCGAGCTGGATAACGCTGGCCTGGCGCACGGTAAAATTGAGTGGTTTGCTGCTCCGCGTCGTCTGGCGCTGAAGGTGGCGAACCTGGCGGCGTCTCAGCCGGATCGTGAAGTGGAAAAACGTGGCCCGGCGATTGCCCAGGCGTTCGACGCGGAAGGCAAGCCAAGCAAAGCGGCAGAAGGCTGGGCGCGCGGTTGCGGTATTACCGTTGACCAGGCCGAGCGTCTGACCACTGACAAAGGCGAATGGCTGCTGTATCGCGCTCACGTAAAAGGTGAACGCGCAGAAGCACTGCTGCCAAACATGATCGCCACTTCGCTGGCTAAGCTGCCCATTCCTAAGCTGATGCGCTGGGGCGCGTCCGACGTACACTTCGTGCGTCCGGTACACACCGTGACCCTGCTGCTGGGCAACACCGTTATTCCGGCGACCATTCTGGGCGTGGCGTCCGATCGCGTCATTCGCGGCCACCGCTTTATGGGCGAGCCAGAGTTCACCATCGACAATGCCGACCAGTATCCGCAGATCCTGCTGGAGCGCGGTAAAGTCATTGCTGACTACGAACAGCGTAAAGCCAAAATTAAAGCGGACGCAGAAGAAGCGGCGCGCAAGATTGGCGGTAACGCTGACCTGAGCGACAGCCTGCTGGAAGAAGTCACCTCGCTGGTGGAATGGCCGGTTGTGCTGACCGCGAAGTTTGAAGAGAAATTCCTCGCGGTTCCGGCAGAAGCGCTGGTATACACCATGAAGGGTGACCAGAAATACTTCCCGGTTTATGCCAACGACGGCAAGCTGCTGCCAAACTTTATCTTCGTGGCGAACATCGAATCGAAAGATCCGCAGCAGATTATCTCCGGTAACGAGAAAGTGGTGCGTCCACGTCTGGCGGATGCGGAGTTCTTCTTCAATACCGACCGTAAAAAGCGTCTGGAAGATAACCTGCCGCGTCTGCAGACCGTGCTGTTCCAGCAGCAGTTGGGTACGCTGCGCGACAAGACCGACCGTATCGCGGAGCTGTCCGGCTGGATCGCCCGTGAAATTGGCGCGGACGTTAACCATGCCACCCGTGCGGGTCTGCTCTCCAAGTGCGACCTGATGACCAACATGGTCTTTGAGTTTACCGACACCCAGGGCGTAATGGGTATGCACTACGCGCGTCACGATGGCGAAGCGGAAGATGTGGCGGTCGCCCTGAACGAACAGTATCAGCCGCGCTTTGCTGGCGATGAACTGCCGTCTAACCCGGTTGCCTGTGCGGTCGCGATTGCCGATAAAATGGATACCCTGGCGGGGATCTTCGGTATCGGCCAGCATCCAAAAGGCGACAAAGACCCGTTCGCGCTGCGTCGTGCGGCGCTGGGCGTGCTGCGTATCGTCGTTGAGAAGAACCTGAACCTCGATCTGCAGACTCTGACTGAAGAAGCGGTGCGTCTGTACGGTGACAAACTGACCAATGCCAACGTGGTGGATGACGTGATCGACTTTATGCTCGGTCGCTTCCGCGCGTGGTATCAGGACGAAGGTTACACCGTGGATACCATTCAGGCGGTGCTGGCGCGTCGTCCAACGCGTCCGGCTGACTTCGATGCGCGTATGAAGGCGGTTTCTCACTTCCGTACGCTGGAAGCGGCATCTGCCCTGGCGGCGGCGAACAAGCGTGTCTCCAACATTCTGGCGAAATCTGACGAAACGCTGAACGAGCGTGTGAACGCCGCGACGCTGAAAGAGCCGGAAGAGATCGCCCTGGCGATGCAGGTTGTGGTGCTGCGTGACAAGCTGGAGCCATACTTCGCAGAAGGCCGTTATCAGGAAGCGCTGGTAGAACTGGCGGAACTGCGTGACGTTATCGACGCCTTTTTCGAGAAAGTGATGGTCAACGTGGAAGATAAAGATCTGCGTATTAACCGTCTCTCTATGCTCGAAAAACTGCGTGAGCTGTTCCTGCGCGTGGCGGATATCTCGCTGCTGCAGTAATGTGCCCGCCGGGCATGTACAGGCTAAAAACCCGCTTCGGCGGGTTTTTTTATGGCGTGCGGGTGAAAATTTAATCTTGAAATGGTCAACATATTACCGCTATCCTTATCGGCGTTAACTTTCTCCCTCAGGAGCGCATTCCGAAAATGAACAAACACGACTGATGAATTTCGATCCTTGCTAAACGCGATCGCGTCGGCAGGGGATGTTTTGATTTCATTCAGGAGTGCTTATGGCTCATTTTGCGCAGTCCCCTTCTTTTATTTTGCATCAGGTCACCTGTCAGTTTGCGACGGGCAATATTCTTTTTGGCCCGCTGAACCTCTCTCTGGAGACATCCCTGTGTGCGCTCGTTGGTCGTAATGGCAGCGGGAAAACGCGTCTGCTGCGCATGCTGGCGGGGCTGGATGAACCTGCCAGTGGTCATATTGAGCGTTTTGCCTCACATGTCTATGTGGCACAACAGCAGGATATCTCCCCACAGACAACGCTTGCTGAACTGCTTGGTTATGAGGCGATTTTTGCAGCGCGTAAGCGCATCGATCGCGGCGATTACCAGCCTGACGATCTGGAGATGCTCGACGGCTACTGGGATTTAGCAGAACGCCTGAACGAGGCGTTTCTCCAGGCGAAACTGCCACCGTTTGACCCCGATAAACCTGCCGCCGAATTCAGCGGTGGCGAGCGGATCCGTGCCCTGTTGTGCGGTGCATTTACGGCTGAGGCGAATTTCCTGTTGCTGGATGAACCCACCAACCATCTGGATCGACAAGGCCGGGCGTGGTTTTACGACCAGTTGAGCCATTATCAGGGCGGCGTGCTGGTTGCCTCTCACGATCGTGAGTTACTGGCGCAGGTGCCACGTATTCTTGAGCTGAGCGCCTCCGGGCTGCGCAGCTACGGCGGCAATTATGCAGACTATAAACAGCAACGGGATGCCGAACAGCAGGCTGCCCGCGCGGCGCTGGAGCATGCGGCAACGGAGCGCAAACGCACCCGCGCGCGAATGCAAAAAGAGCATGATGACAGCCAGCGGCGTTCGGCGAAGACCATACGCACGGTCGATACCCTGAATATCGCGTCGTTTGAGCGGGTCAAATATAAAGCGGCGGCAAAAGAGCGTATCGGCTCGTGGAAAAAACAGCACAGCGATCAAAACGATGCGCTGAATGCCGCGGTAAACAAGGCGCGGGAACGGGTTGAAGAAGACGCCCCGATCATGTTTACCCTGCCGGGAAGCCAGATTGCTGAGGGAAAACAGGTGCTGGTGCTGGAGGAACTGCAATTGCCGCATGTTTCACTTCCACCTATGAACTGGCGGATGGACGGCCCGATGCGCGTGGCGCTCAGGGGGCCCAATGGCTGCGGTAAATCAACGCTGTTAAAAGTTATCCTCGGTGAAACCGCACCCCGTGCAGGCAGTTGTAAGGTATCGGTGACGTGTGCGTATCTCGATCAGCACCTGTCGCAGCTGGATCTGACGCAGTCGGTGATGGCACATCTCAATCTGAGCAATACGCCGCTGGAAGAGGGGATGTTGCGTACCCGCCTGGCACAGCTTCAACTGGGGGCGGATAAAGTCTCACTGCCGCTGGCAGAGTTGAGCGGAGGTGAGCGTCTGAAAGCCGCCCTGGCCTGCGTGTTGTGGCGCGAGCACGCCACGCAGCTTTTACTGCTTGATGAACCGACCAACCATCTGGACCTGGCATCGGTCCAGGCGATTGAAGCGGCGCTGGCCGGTTTCCCCGGAGCACTGCTGGTGGTGTCCCATGATGAAAGCTTTCTGCAAGGGTTGGCGTTAACGCATGAACTGGTGTGGGAGGAGACGGGCTGGCATTGTGAAGGCCTTTAAAACACAAACCCCCGCAGAAGCGGGGGCGGTAATTCACGGTACTGCATCACGCTATCTGTTTGCTGAGTGCAGGGTTGGCCTGAATCAGGCGCATCAGCTTTAACTCGGTTGGCGTGGGTTTCTCTCGTTTCGACTCCCACTCCAGCACCATCGCTACGCTGACACCCATCGCTCTGGCGAATTCATCTGTTTTTAAACCTGTCCCTTTGCGCAATTGCTCATATTCTGTAAAGGGATTGGATTTCTGTTGCAGGGTCACTGTCTGCGGTACATCTTTAAAAATAATCTGTTCCAGGCTGCTCAGCAGCTCAAACTCAGGATCTTTATATTCCATTGAGAACTCCTCTTAAATCACACACCGGGATCAAGAACATCAGAGAGCCCATTAAGAATAGTCCCTAATACAAACGAAGGATCATCACGCTTGTGATTAATCGTGCGGTAACGATCGCTTTATCCGTTTCAGCTATGCGGATAGTTATGCTAATTACCTGATTAACCATATGTCGGCTTCGCCAGGTATTTTTTTGTAAAGAGTAAGAAATAAAATGGCAATAGCCGTTTTGCATGAAAAGAGTATCTTGCAGCGCTGACCTGGACTATCCTTGTCAGCGTTGGGCACGCGTGTGCCGATGTGCGCTTTTTTGGGTGAAAGGAGTAATGAAATGGCGACAGGAAAGTCCTGCTCTCGCTGGTTTGCGCCTATTGCGGCGTTGTTGATGGTTGTTAGCCTGAGTGGGTGTTTTGATAAAGAAGGCGATCAGCGCAAAGCGTTTATCGATTTTCTGCAGAATACAGTGATGCGCAGCGGCGAGCGTTTGCCGACGCTGACTGCGGATCAGAAAAAACAGTTTGGCCCCTTCGTGTCTGATTACGCCATTCTGTATGGTTATTCACAGCAGGTAAGCCAGGCGATGGACTCCGGCATTCGTCCGGTTGTGGATAGCGTTAACGCCATCCGTGTCCCGCAGGATTATGTCACCCAACGTGAACCGCTTCGCCAGTCTAACGGTGCGCTCGGCGTGCTGAGCCAGCAATTGCAGAACGCGAAAATGCAGGCTGACGCGTCACGTTCCGCGCTGAAACAGGGCGACGATCTCAAACCGGTCTTCGACAAAGTGTATGAGAAAGTGGTGACCAAACCTTCGGATGCCCTGCAACCGCTGATCCCCGCCGCGCAGATCTTCACGCAGCAACTGGTTCAGGTAGGGGATTTTATCTCCCAGCAGGGAACGCAGGTGAGCTTTGTTGCCAACGGTATTCAGTTCCCAACCTCGCAGCAGGCGAGTCAGTACAATACGCTGATTGGGCCGCTGGCCTCCCAGCACCAGGCCTTTAGCCAGGCGTGGAGCGCAGCCGTCGCTGCCACAGAATAAACCGAAAAAACCCCGCTTCAGGCGGGGTTTTTTACTTATGACTAAAATAACGCTTGTCATTCCTCTACCACATCGGTATAACTGTTCGCGTCGGTTTGTTACACAGACCTAAAGCAGTTTAGTAAAGCAGTCCAGATTGTTATCCATAGATACCCTTCGTAGTGACCCTTCCTTCATCGCTTAAAAATCTGTAACGCAACCCATCAAGCCGGAAGGCACAATATATTTGTTAATTAAGGTAATTCTATGTCTGCTAAAATGACTGGTCTGGTAAAATGGTTCAACGCTGATAAAGGTTTCGGCTTCATCACTCCTGACGATGGCTCTAAAGACGTGTTCGTACACTTCTCTGCTATCCAGAACGATGGCTACAAATCTCTGGACGAAGGTCAGAAAGTGTCCTTCACCATCGAAAGCGGCGCTAAAGGCCCAGCAGCTGGTAACGTTGTAAGCCTGTAAGCTTCCAACCCAGTAGCAAAGAATTTAAAAACCCGCCTTCTGGCGGGTTTTTTCGTTTCTACTGTTGGACCTGTGGATTGACGCAGTTTTTCTCCACGTTTCCGTTCAGCGCGGCGATCAGATTATCCACCGCGGTGGCCGCCATGTTGTAACGCGTCTCGTGCGTCGCAGAACCAATATGGGGCAGCGCGACCACGTTAGGCAGCGAAAGCAGCGGCGAATCCACCGGCAGCGGCTCCTGTTCAAACACGTCCAGACCGGCCGCATGGATCTCACCGTTTTGTAGCGCCTCAATTAACGCCTTCTCATCCACGACCGGGCCACGACCCGCATTGATGAAAATGGCGGATTTCTTCATCTTTTCAAACGCCGCTTTGCCAATCAGATGCCGGGTTTCGTCCGTCAGAGGCAGGATCAGACAGACAAAATCCGCTTCCTGCAACAGCGTATCCAACTCGCAATAGCGGGCGTTGAAGCGTTCTTCGGCTTCGCTGTGATGGCGACGCGCGTTATACAGAATCGGCATGTTAAAACCGAAATGCGCACGCTGCGCCAGCGCCAGGCCGATCCGGCCCATGCCAACAATCCCCAGCGTTTTGCCATGAACATCCACACCGAACCAGTCCGGGCCGATGCTTTTTGTCCACTCGCCCGCTTTGACGCGCTCGGCCACCTCCACCACGCGGCGGGCAGTGCTGAGCATCAGCGCCATCAGCGTGTCGGCCACGGTCTCCGTCAGGGCATGTGGCGTATGCATCAGCAGAATGTTGCGCGCGTTGAGGGCGTCCACGTCAAAATTGTCGTAACCCACGGAAACGGTTGAGGTAGCACGAAGCTTCGGCATTTTTTCCAGCAACGCGACATCCACTTTTTCGCTTGAACCCAGCAGGCCTTCGGCCCGGGCGAACGCCCCGGCGTGTTGTGCCACCGTCTCCGGGCTTAGGTTCTTCACCTGCGTGACGGCGAAGTGTTCTTCCAGGCGTTTTTGCAGATCATCAGGCAGTGCTTTATACAAAATGACGGACGGCTTCATGCTTATCTCCGTTGATTTTTAATGATTCAGGCGTGGCGTGCGCCGACGGGGAGTTGTTGATTATTAGCAGGCTTAACAATCAGAGTAAGCCATACTGAGGCGAAAAGTGCCACTCCCATAAAGATGTATGAGGCTGACGGGCTGCCGGTTGCACCGTTAAGGTAACCGACGAACCAGGAGCCGCAGAACGAACCGAGCGCACCCATACTGTTAATCAGTGCCATCGCGCCGCCTGCCACATTACGCGGCAGCATCTCCGGGATGATGGCGAAGAAGGGACCATACGGGGCGTACATCGCCGCACCGGCAATCACCAGCAGCGTATAGGAGACCCAGAAGTGGTTTGCGCCCACGGCCCAGGAGCCGATGAAAGCAAAGGCAGCGATCAGCAGCAGTGGCCAGACAAACAGCTTACGATTTTGCAGTTTGTCCGATGCCCAGGAGACGATGATCATCGCGATAGTTGCCGCCAGATAGGGCACGGAGGAGAGCCAGCCGACTTCCACCATACCGAGATTTTCCCCGCCGCTGCGGATAATTGACGGCAACCACAGTACGAAACCGTACACGCCAATACTCCAGGTAAAATACTGCGCGCACAGCAGGATCACGTTGCGGGAGCGGAAGGCTTCGCCATAGTTACGCACCGCCTTCAGCCCTTGCTGCTCTTTATCCAGCTGCGCCTGCAGTGCGGCTTTTTCATCTTCGGAGAGCCATTTCGCCTGAGCAGGCTTATCTTTTACCAGCACCCACCAGCAGAAGGCCCAGATGATTGCCGGCACCCCTTCGATGATAAACATCTCACGCCAGCCGAAAGACTGGATCAGGTAGCCGGACACCACTGACATCCACAGTACGGTGACCGGGTTACCGAGGATCAGGAAGGTGTTCGCACGGGAACGTTCAGATTTGGTAAACCAGTTGCTGATGTAGATCAGCATTGCGGGCATCACCGCCGCCTCAACTACCCCAAGGATAAAGCGAATAGCGGCCAGGGCAGGGATATTATTGACCACGCCGGTAAGCGACGCGCAGGCGCCCCACAGGATCAGACAGACGAAGATCAGCTTACGCACGCTGCGGCGTTCGGCGTAGATCGCGCCGGGGATCTGGAAGAAGAAGTAGCCCAGGAAGAAAAGGGCACCCAGCAGAGATGAAATACCTTTGGTGATCCCGAGGTCTTCGGTGATCCCCGCGGCGGATGCGAAACTGAAGTTGGCACGATCAAGGTACGCCAGGCTGTACGTGATAAACACGATTGGCATGATGTACCACCAGCGTTTTACTGCATTGGTCGAACTGTTCATAGGCTTGCCTCTGTTGTTGAGGTGGTTACCGCCGTTGTCTGTAGGGTACACGGTGGTTTAATTATATGTGCGGGTCGTTGCCCTCACCCTGGTCCTCTCCCACGGGAGAAGGGATTTATTCGTTAAGCTGCGCGCGCGTCGGCAATCCTTCACTGTCGCCCTGCACCTGAATGGCCAGCGAGCCGATCCAATTGCCCCGGGCGATGGCCTGCGGCAGCGGTTTGCCTTCCAGCAGGGCGCTAATGACCCCGACAGCAAAGCCATCGCCCGCGCCGACGGTATCGACTACGTTCTCAACCTTCACGGCCGCGACCGCGCCCTGTTCACCATCCGCGGTTTTAAACCATGCGCCATCGGCACCGGTTTTCAGTACCACCGCTTTTACCCCTTTATTCAGGTAAAAATCGGCAATCCCTTCCGGCGTATTTTCACCGGTGAGGATCACGCCTTCTTTCACCCCCGGCAGAACCCAGTCCGCCTGGAATGCCAGACGGTTCAGCTTCTCGACCATCTCCGCCTCGCTTTTCCACAACACCGGGCGCAGGTTAGGATCGAAAGAGATCGTTTTCCCCTGAGCCTTCATGGTGGTCGCGGCATGATCGAGCAGCTCATACGAGCTGGCTGACAACGCGGCTGCCACACCACTCAGGTGCAGATGGCGTGCACTCGCAAAGTAGTCGGCGTGATAATCTTCCACCGAGAGATGGCTTGCCGCCGACCCTTTGCGGAAGTATTCCACGATGGGATCGGTTCCATTTTCGACTTTAGATTTAAGCTGAAAGCCGGTCGGGAAGCGGCCATCGAGCGTCACGCCTGCGGCATCAATCCCCTCTTTTTTCAGCGTATCAAGAACGAAGTGACCAAAGCTGTCGTCACCCACGCGGCTGACCCAGCCTGTTTTCAGGCCGAGGCGTGCCAGCCCCGTTGCCACATTCAGCTCTGCGCCTGCCACGCGTTTGATAAAGTGCTCAACCGTGCTCAGCTCACCGGTCTCGGTAGCGACAAACATCGCCATGGCTTCACCGATAGTGATCACATCCAGTGTCTTGTGCATGGTTTACTCCTCGCGCAGCAGGTTAACGTAATGCCGGGTGACAGCGGTTAAGTCCGCCCCTTCCAGCGGGAACTCGATCCCGCGTGGGGCATCGGCAGGCAACTGACTGAGCAGGGCCAGCCAGCGCGCATCGGCGCGATCCGGCGCGACGGCGCGGAACTGCGCTTTATGCGGTACGGCGGCTTTCACATGGATATAGCTGACCGCCGGAGCCAGACGGGTTGCCGCTTCTTCCGGTGAGTCGCCGACCCACAGCCAGTTACCCATGTCGAAGGTCAGCGTGACGGGGAGCGCCATTTCCCGGCAGGCGGCCTGGAAACGCAGCATCGGCGCAAGCTGGCCGCAGTCGGTCTGGTCGTTTTCAACCACCAGTGCCATGCCGCTCTCATTGAGCAAAGTGCGCAGGGCGGTAAGCGGCCGGGTGCCGCTGAAATGTCCCAGGGATACCTTCAGCCACAGCGCGTTGAGCGTGCTGGCTTCGGAAAGGTAGCGGGGAAGGTCGGGGTTGAGGGCACCGTCGGGCATAAACAGGGGGGCGGGGGCGGAATAACACGCCAGCAGGCCCAGCAGCTCAATGGATTCTCCCAGCGCAGGCAGCGCCTGTAGCTCTTCGCTGTTGAACAGCTCCCGGCGGATCTCTACGCCATCGGCACCCGCACCGGCAATTACGGGCAGCATCGCCCGTTGGCCGCCAGCCTGTCGCACCTGATCCGCACCATACGCGGCGGTGACCACCATTATTTTTCTGCCCATTCAGGAACTCCATCAAACGTACATCGATACTATTACGCTAGATGGAACCGGTTCCAAAGAAAAGTTCAGGATGTTGAATTTATGATCGTCATCACAAGGGGAAATTAACGGGCGGTGGAGCCGCGGACAATCAGCTCGCCGGAAAAGACCTGCTCGCGTACGGCATCGCTGATCCCTTCAATGCGACGAACCACTTGTTCAACAGCGGCATAGCCGATTTGCCAGGTCGGCTGTTTGAGCGTGGTGATGCCAACCCCGGCCAGTTCTGCCCACTCCAGTTCATCGAAGCCCAGCAGACCGATATCGCTGCCCCAGTGCAGGCCAATGCGTTTGAGCGATCGGGCGACCTGAAGCGTCAGCGCCCCGTTGGCAGAAATCACAGCTTTGCGCATCCCGCGATGGCGCGTGTGGAACTGACGCAGGGTATTGTCGAGCTGGTCGGCTTCATGAAGCGGAGTTTCGGCATTTTCGGCGATCACACCGGGATAACGCTCCAGGGTGGCACGAAATGCGTTCAGGCGCTCGCGACGGGTATTCACCATGCCCAGCGGCTCGCTCAGGAACAGAATTGCTTCGAAGCCCTGTTCGATCAGATGCTCGGTTGCAGTCGTGGCCGCCTGGGTATTATCCAGCCCGACGACGTCGCAGGCGAATTCGGGGATTTTACGATCGATGAGCACCATCGGCAGGGAAGACTGTTGCAGCCGGTTTAACCCTTCCTCACGCATACCCACGGCATTGACCACGATACCTTCCACCTGGTAGCTGCGCAGCAGATCGAGATAATGCAGCTCCTGGTCCACCTCATTGTTGGTGTTACAGACCAGCGGGGTAAAACCTTTCTCGCGACAGGCGGCTTCGATACCGCTCAGCACGTTTACCGAGTAGGGGTTGGTAATATCGGCGATGATAAGCCCGATAAGGCGGGTACGGCCACGTTTAAGTCCGCGCGCCATGATGCTGGGGCGGTAGTCGAGATCGGCAATGGCCTGCTCAATACGTGCCAGCAGCGCATCGGAAAGCAGGTGTTTCTCGCCGTTGAGATAGCGTGAAATACTGGTTTTACCGGTTCTGGCTGCTTTCGCCACGTCGCTGATGGTGGCCCGCGTTGGTTTGCTCATCACTGAATTCCCTGACTTTAGTGAGAATACCTTAGCGGGAAAATCAACGATGGCAAGTGGTTCATTATGGAAGGTGCTGCTTGATGCCCTCACCCTAACCCTCTCCCACGGGAGAGGGCGCAAACACTAAAAACGGCAACGAATGTTGCCGTTTTGCTTCCACCTACTGCACAGGACTCAACGTAATCTCAACGCGGCGGTTCTGCGCTTTGCCTTCCGCCGTGCTGTTGCTGGCGATAGGGTTTGCCGGGCCCATACCGCTGGTGCGGATACGGTTCGCTTCAACGCCCTGGGTGATCAGCGAGCTGGCCACGGAATCCGCACGCTGCTGAGACAGACGCATGTTCAGCTCCTGGCTGCCGGTGCTGTCGGTGTAGCCAATCACATTCACGGCGGTCTTGTTGTACTCTTTTAGCACCATCGCCACGCCGGTCAGGGTATTCGCACCGGCAGGTTTCAGCGTTGCGCTGCTGCTGTCGAAGGTCACGTTGTTAGGCATATTCAGGATGATGTTGTCACCGCTGCGCGTGACGCTCACGCCTGTGCCTTTCATTTTGTCGCGCAGCTTCGCTTCCTGCACATCCATGTAATAACCCACGCCGCCGCCGAGCGCTGCGCCTGCCGCTGCGCCAATCAGCGCGCCTTTACCGCGGTCTTTTTTGGAGGAGGAGAGCGCACCTACACCCGCCCCGACCAGTGAACCGATACCCGCGCCGATGCCGGATTTACCCGCTTCGCGTTCACCGGTGTATGGGTTTGTTGTGCAGCCAGAAACCGCCAGTGCACCGCTCACCAGAGCGGCAATAACGAGTACGCGTTTTTTCATCTTCTTTCCTTAATCCTTTTTATTCTTTGCCACGACGGACGTGGCAGTTGATTATGACGTCCGGATACGGAGAAAATTCCGGGGATAACTCTGAAATTTGTGACAAACCATAAACGGCCTCAATAACAAGACCGTAAACCTGCACGCAACCAGGAGCGCACGCTTTGAGCACCTCAACAAAAACCATTCTGACTGCCGCCCACTGGGGGCCGATGCTGGTCGAAACCGACGGCGAAAATGTCCTGTCTTCCCGTGGGGCATTGCCAACACAACACCCTAACTCTTTACAGACCGTCGTTCGCGATCAGGTGCACAGCAAAACCCGCGTGCGCTGGCCGATGGTGCGTAAAGGATTTCTGGCTTCGCCGGACAAGCCGCAGGGCATTCGTGGTCAGGATGAGTTTGTGCGTGTGAGCTGGGATGACGCGCTGGCGCTGATCCACGCCCAGCACAAGCGCATCCGCGACAGCTATGGGCCAGCATCCATTTTTGCCGGCTCTTACGGCTGGCGTTCTAACGGCGTGCTGCATAAAGCATCGACATTGCTGCAGCGCTACATGAGCCTGGCCGGCGGCTACACGGGCCATCTGGGGGATTACTCCACCGGCGCGGCGCAGGCGATCATGCCGTACGTCGTCGGTGGTAATGAGGTTTATCAGCAGCAGACCAGCTGGCCGCTGGTACTGGAGCATACCGAGGTGGTGGTGCTGTGGAGTGCCAACCCTCTCAACACGCTGAAAATTGCCTGGAATGCTTCCGACGAGCAGGGTATTGGCTATTTTGATGCGCTGCGCAAGAGCGGTAAGCGCATCATCTGTATTGACCCCATGCGCTCTGAAACCATGGATTTCTTTGGTGACAGTGCCGAATGGCTCGCCCCGCATATGGGTACTGACGTGGCGATGATGCTGGGTATCGCCCACACGCAGGTAGAGAATGGCTGGCACGACGCCGACTTCCTCGCGCGTTGCACATCGGGCTTCGACAAATTCGCCGATTATCTGACGGGTAAAACGGATGGTGTTGCCAAAACGGCAGCGTGGGCAGCCGATATTTGTGGCATTCCGGCTGACAAGCTCCGTGAACTGGCCGCGTTGTTCCATGAAAACACCACGATGTTGATGTCCGGTTGGGGCATGCAGCGCCAGCAGTTTGGCGAGCAAAAACACTGGATGCTGGTGACGCTTGCCGCGATGCTCGGGCAAATTGGTACGCCGGGCGGCGGGTTTGGGCTCTCTTATCACTTCGCCAATGGCGGCAACCCCACCCGTAAAGCCGCCGTGCTGGCCTCCATGCAGGGATCGGTTAAGGGCGGCGTTGATGCCGTGGATAAAATTCCGGTGGCGCGTATTGTTGAAGCCCTGGAAAACCCGGGCGGGTTTTATCAGCATAACGGTCTGGACCGCCATTTCCCGGATATTAAGTTTGTCTGGTGGGCGGGTGGGGCGAATTTCACGCACCATCAGGATACCAATCGTTTGATCCGCGCCTGGCAGAAGCCAGAGCTGGTGGTGATTTCGGAATGCTTCTGGACCGCCTCCGCCAAACATGCCGATATCGTGCTGCCGGCCACGACCTCGTACGAGCGTAACGATCTCACCATGACCGGTGACTACAGCAATCAGCATATGGTGCCGATGAAGCGTGTGGTCGCACCGCGGGATGAAGCGCGTGATGATTTTGACGTATTTGCGGAACTGAGCGAACGGTGGGAAGCGGGCGGTCGCGAGCGTTTCACCGAAGGGAAAACCGATCTTGAGTGGCTGGAAACGTTCTATCAGATTGCCGCTCAGCGCGGTGCGGCCCAGGGGGTGACGCTGCCGCCGTTTGCGGAATTCTGGGAAGCGAACGCGATTTTCGAAATGCCGGAGAGCGAGCAGAACGCGCAGTTTGTCCGTTTCGCCGATTTCCGTCGCGACCCGGAGAACCATCCGCTGAAAACCGAGAGCGGAAAGATTGTGATTTACAGTGAGCGCATTGCCCGCTTTGGATACGCGGATTGTCCTGCGCATCCCACATGGCTTGAACCGGATGAGTGGCACGGCAATGCCCAGCCGGAGCAGCTCCAGGTGTTATCCGCGCACCCCGCGCATCGCCTGCACAGCCAGCTTAACTATTCGTCGCTGCGTGAGCAGTATGCGGTCGCCGGACGGGAGCCGATCACGCTTCATGCTGAAGATGCGAAAGCGCGCGGGATTGCGGATGGCGATCTGGTGCGCGTCTGGAACCATCGTGGGCAGGTGTTGGCCGGAGCGGTGGTGAGCGACGGAATCAAACCAGGCGTGATCTGCATCCACCAGGGCGCGTGGCCGGACCTGGACGAGAGCGGTATTTGTAAAAACGGTGCCGTTAACGTGCTGACCAAAGATCTCCCCAGCTCGAAGCTGGGGAATGGCTGCGCAGGCAATACGGCGCTGGCATGGGTCGAGAAATATCAGGGACCCGAGCTTACTCTGACGGCGTTTGATCCGCCTGCCAGCTCATGATCCACGTCGGGTGTTGGGTGTCGTCCTGCCAGGCGCTGTCCTCGATGCGAAAGCCCTGAGCATGGTAGAAATTCACCGCCCGGACATTTTTTTGATACACCTCCAGGCTTAAGTGCGGGAAGCGCTGTTGAACGTGGTTCAGCAGCGCGCGTCCGATGCCTTTGCCGATGTACGCCGGTGCGACAAATAGTGCGCCGACAAACTGAGACTGCATCACGCTGATAAACCCGTAAGGTTCGCCATCCTGTTCCCAGACCCAGGTTTCGGCCGACGGCAGATAAACGTCCCGCACCATGGCTTCGTTCTCTTTCCAGTAGCTCGCCTCAATAAACGGATGCGCTTCCGTGGTACTTTCAAGCCATAGGCTCAACAGCGACGCGGTATTCTCACTTTGCCATTTGCGGATCATGATGGCCTCCCGGATGACAGAAGCAGCCGGTAACATGGTCATTGACCAGGCCACAGGCCTGCATAAAGGCGTAGCAGATGGTGGAGCCGACAAACTTAAAGCCGCGTTTTTTCAGCGCTTTCGAGAGTGCGTCCGAGGCCGGAGTCGAGGCGGGAATTTCCGCGAGCGTAGCGGCCTGCGTGATTTGCGGATCGTTATTCACAAACGTCCAGACAAACTCTGAGAACGGTTCACCGTTTTGTTCCATTGCCAGGTAAGCGCGTGCGTTACCGATAATGGCCTGGATCTTACCGCGATGGCGGATGATGCCTGCATCCTGCACCAGTCGCTCCACGTCGTCGTCGGTCATCGCGGCGACCCGGACGGGATCGAACTGATGAAAGGCATTGCGGTAGTTTTCGCGTTTCTTCAATACCGTAATCCATGACAAACCCGCCTGCTGACCCTCCAGGCAGATCATCTCGAAAAGTTTTTTGCCGTCCGTTTCCGGCACGCCCCATTCCCGATCGTGATAGTCGATATAGAGCTGATCCTGGCTTACCCAACCGCAACGTTGCATCGGTTATCTCCCTTATGACACGGTTATCGCAAAAATTTCATTCCGTCAGGCTTGACGTGTGACCTGTAAAGACAATAGTTAATACAGGGCCATAAGCCCTAAAAACCTCTTCCTGAACAATGATAAAAATCGCCGAATTCGGCTCTCTCTGGAGTCGCTTTGATGATAAAAAAAATCAGTGGTCGCCATGCTGTTTCTGGCCTGGTGGGGATTTCAGCCTGTCTGCTTTCTGGTCACTCAGCATTTGCCTGGCAACAGGAATATATCGTTTCAGACCCGCAAAGTAATACGGCGGAACGCTATACATGGGATGCGGATCACCAACCGCGTTATGACGATATCCTGGCGGAGCGCATCCAGTCTTCGCAAAATGCGCCGGGGCTGGCTCTGAATCTGCCCTCTGGCTCGACCTCCGCGGGGGCGATGAGCGTCGGCTGGAATTTTCCGCTGGCGGGTCATGTCACGACCGGCCCGGTGGTGGCATGGCGTTATGACGGCACCACGCCCATGATGATTAATGAGTTTGGTGATAGCGTGACAACCCAGGCGCTGACCGATCCCCTGTGGCATGCCAGCGTGAGTACGCTAGGCTGGCGCGTGGATACGCAATATGGCGAACTTCGTCCCTGGGCGCAGATTAGCTATAACCAGCAGTATGGTGAAAATCAGTGGAAATCCCAGTTCGGGATGCCGCAAACGCCTGCCCCGGCTCAAAATGGCAACTGGATGGATGTCACCGTAGGCACCGATATTCCTTTCACCTCGCACATGGCGGCGTATGCTTCCTTAGCGCAAGGGGAGGACAGCACGACGGGAGAGCAGTTTTTGTACACGCTGGGCGTAAGTGCAAATTTCTAACGTTGTTACTATTTTAAACGTCACGTTAACATCTTGAATACAATAACCGTGGGGGTTGTAGCGATAGCGTGCACTAACATTCTGTCGCTTCATTCCCCGGCAAGGTCGTTCATTCCCGATTCCAGGCATTTCATTCCGTTTCTCCTGCATCTCATGCCGTTTTCCCCCAGCGGGATCAGGGTTTTGTTTATCGTTGTCCTCAGCAAATTCCCTTACTTTCTCTTGCAGGACAACTGCCATGATTACATCTTCCTACAATCGTACACGCTGGCTGACGCTCTTTGGCACCATCGTCACCCAGTTTGCGTTGGGCTCGGTCTATACCTGGAGCCTGTTTAACAGTGCCCTTTCCGACAAGCTCGGTGCGCCGATCAGTCAGGTGGCGTTCTCTTTCGGTTTGCTAAGCCTTGGGCTGGCGTTGTCCTCTTCGGTTGCGGGCAAGTTGCAGGAGCGGTTCGGCGTGAAACGCGTCACGATGGCCTCGGGGATCCTGCTGGGATTGGGCTTTTTCCTGACGGCGTATTCAAACAACCTGATGATGCTCTGGCTGAGCGCCGGGGTACTGGTTGGTCTGGCGGACGGTGCCGGTTATCTGCTTACTCTGTCAAACTGCGTCAAATGGTTCCCGGAGCGTAAAGGGTTAATCTCCGCGTTTGCCATCGGTTCTTATGGCCTGGGCAGCCTCGGATTTAAATTTATCGACTCTCATCTGCTGGCGTCGGTTGGCCTCGAAAAAACCTTCATGATCTGGGGGGCTATCGTCCTGGTGATGATCCTGTTTGGCGCGACGCTGATGAAAGACGCACCGCAGCAGGAAGTGAAAACCGTTAACGGCGTGGTGGAGAATGACTTCACCCTGGCTCAATCCATGCGTAAACCCCAGTACTGGATGCTGGCGGTGATGTTCCTGACGGCCTGCATGAGTGGCCTGTATGTGATTGGTGTGGCGAAAGATATCGCGCAGGGCATGGTTAAACTGGATGCCATGACGGCGGCAAATGCGGTGACCGTGATCTCTATCGCTAACCTGTCTGGTCGTCTGGTGCTGGGTATCCTGTCCGACAAGATTGCCCGTATCCGCGTGATTACCCTTGGACAGGTGGTTTCACTGGTGGGTATGGCGGCTCTGCTGTTTGCGCCCCTGAATGAAGCGACTTTCTTTGCTGCGATTGCCTGCGTGGCCTTTAACTTCGGCGGCACCATCACGGTGTTCCCGTCACTGGTGAGCGAGTTCTTTGGTCTGAACAACCTGGCGAAAAATTATGGCGTGATTTACTTAGGCTTTGGCATCGGCAGCATTTGCGGCTCGTTAATTGCCTCGCTGTTCGGCGGATTCTATGTCACCTTCTGTGTAATATTCGCCCTGTTGATTATTTCGCTGGCCCTGTCGACGACGATTCGGCAGCCGCAGCGCGAAGTGTTTAATGAAGCACATGCTTAACTTAAATTAAAGAGGCCTTAACGGCCTCTTTAACTTTTATTTGATATGCTTCCAGACTTGTTATTTTGTAAAAATTTGCACCGATCACATTCTCCGCTGCCACTTTTCTCTCCCGCTGTGGTCTACTTACGGCGCTTGTAGACGTTTCTGATAACGCTTTCTTACGCATTTACTTACTCTGTCCGCTTTCTCACTGAGATTCGGCGGGTCTTTATACCCCTTCCCCCAGGGTTGTTTGCATGAAATACATTAGGTCTATTACCCAGCAAAGATTGTGTCTGATGCTGGCTGTCTATATCGGATTATTTCTGAATGGCGCGGTGCTGTTCAGACGAGTGGAAGGTTATTTCGAAGACCTCACCGTAAGAAATGGAATTTTTGCCGCTATTGAAGTGTTCGGCTCCGTCCTCGCGACATTTTTCTTGTTACGCCTGTTATCTCTCTTCGGCCGTCGCACGTGGCAAATTCTGGCCTCGCTGGTGGTAATAATTTCCGCCGCCGCCAGCTATTACATGACCTTTATGAACGTCGTCATTGGCTACGGTATCGTTGCGTCGGTAATGACCACTGACATTGATCTCTCGAAAGAGGTTGTGGGTAAAGGCTTTATCGTCTGGACAATTTTAACCTGTCTGCTCCCACTCTTCTTTATCTGGAGTAATACCTGCCGCTATACGTTGTTACGCCAGTTGCGCACTCGTGGACAGCGGATCCGCACTGTCGCCGTGGTCCTGCTGGCCGGTTTGCTGGTATGGGCGCCTATTCGCCTGATGGAAAAACAGCAAAAACGCATCGAAAAGGCAACGGGTGTCGATATGCCAAGCTATGGCGGAGTTGTGGCCAACTCGTATCTGCCGTCAAACTGGCTTTCAGCGTTAGGTCTCTATGCCTGGGCGCAGGCGGATGAATCCAGCGATGTGAAATCGCTGATGAATCCGACCAAAAAATTCCACTACGAGGCACCCGCTGACGGGCTCGATGATACTTACGTCGTGTTTGTTATTGGTGAAACAACGCGCTGGGATCATATGGGTATTCTGGGCTATGACCGTGATACCACGCCTAAACTGGCACAGGAAAAGAACCTGGTGGCTTACCGCGGCTATTCTTGTGATACCGCCACAAAGCTTTCGCTGCGCTGTATGTTTGTACGTGAAGGCGGTGCGAGTGATAACCCGCAGCGTACCCTTAAAGAGCAGAATGTATTTGCCGTACTAAAGCAGCTTGGCTTCAGCTCAGACTTGTTCGCCATGCAAAGTGAGATGTGGTTCTACACCAACACCCTTGCAGATAACATCGCTTACCGTGAGCAGATTGGCGCCGAGCCGCGTAACCGCGGTAAGACCGTTGATGACATGCTGCTACTCTCAGAAATGGAGCAGTCGCTGAAAAATCATCCGCAGGGTAAGCATCTTATTGTTCTGCACACCAAAGGATCACACTACAGCTACTATCAGCGTTACACGCGTGATTTCGCAAAATGGCAACCTGAGTGCATCGGTATTAATAAATACTGCAGCAAGCAAGAGCTGATTAATGCCTATGATAACTCGGTGCTGTATGTGGATACGTTCCTCAGCCGGGTAATTGACCAGCTTCGCGATAAGAAAGCGATTGTGATCTATGCGGCTGATCACGGCGAGTCCATCAACGAGCAAGAGCATTTGCACGGTACGCCGCGTAAGCTGGCGCCGCCGGAGCAATTCCGTGTACCGATGATTATGTGGATGTCAGATAAGTACCTGGAGAACCCTGACAAAGCCAAAATGTTTGCTCATCTGAAACAGCAGGCAGAAATTAAGGTACCGCGCCGTCACGTTGAGTTGTACGACACCATCATGGGTTGCCTGGGTTATACCTCTCCGGACGGGGGGATTAACGAAAATAACAACTGGTGCAAACTGCCTGAAAGCAGCCAGAAAGCCGCGCAGTAGCTTGCCTGGCGAGTTTATCGCCAGTTGGATGGCTTTTTTAAATTAAGGGATTGACGGGGGCGCACCTCAGCAGTAAGATGCGCTCCGCATTCGGCGAGTAGCGCAGCTTGGTAGCGCAACTGGTTTGGGACCAGTGGGTCGGAGGTTCGAATCCTCTCTCGCCGACCACATTCAAAAAAGGGCTAACCGCAAGGTTAGCCCTTTTTGCATTAACGCTTTATTCGTCCAGATTAGCCAAAACACCTCTTAGTCCTGCTTCTTCCTGCCTGTTCGTGATTTTGTGACATAATCCATTGTATTTTTTTATATATAGATTGATCTTTTTTCGCGTTGCTTATGGATAACCTCAGCATTTTTCGCTGTGCGTTTTAACGTTCGCGGTATTTAGTGCTCAGATAATCACCGTTCTGCAAGAAAATTTACCCATTCTGAATAAAAGTTAATCACTGATTGTTGCGAAATATGAAGATATTTGTGCTGCAACATGACGAGTAGCATAAATTTCCCTGCTGAAAACTGGCGTACATAGTTTTTTTAATCTTTGTTTGCGGTTTCTCACACTCAGCGTAAATCCCCGTCACCTGTATTGACGTTTTCACATTCTGTTGACAGATTGTAGGGCACGAGGGGCATTTCAGGGACGATCTGCGCTGCAACTCCAACGCTCTTCTGAAAGGATTCTCCATCCCTTTAACGCCTTCGGGCATCACCGACCGGACCGGGTAAAAAATAAATAAAGGTCAGGCGGCGTAACACAACAAAGCAAAACATCACATTGGAGCAGAATAATGAGTATTTCCTTGAAGAAGTCAGGGATGCTGAAGCTTGGTCTGAGCCTGGTGGCTATGACCGTGGCAGCAAGCGTACAGGCAAAAACCCTGGTTTACTGTTCTGAAGGCTCGCCGGAAGGCTTTAACCCACAGCTCTTTACCTCTGGTACGACTTACGACGCAAGCTCTGTGCCGATCTATAACCGTCTGGTTGAATTCAAAACCGGCACCACGGAAGTGATTCCTGGCCTGGCGGAGAAGTGGGACGTCAGCGAAGACGGTAAAACCTATACCTTCCACCTGCGCCAGGGCGTGAAGTGGCAGGACAGCAAAGAATTCAAACCAACGCGCGACTTCAACGCCGATGACGTTGTGTTCTCCTTCGATCGTCAGAAAAACGCTCAGAACCCGTACCACAAAGTGTCCGGCGGCAGCTATGAGTACTTCGAAGGGATGGGTCTGCCAGACCTGATCGCTGAAGTGAAAAAAGTGGACGATAAAACCGTTCAGTTCGTGCTGACTCGCCCGGAAGCGCCATTCCTGGCGGACCTGGCCATGGACTTCGCCTCTATCCTCTCTAAAGAGTACGCGGACAACATGCTGAAAGCCGGCACGCCGGAAAAAGTGGACCTGAACCCAATCGGTACCGGTCCGTTCCAGCTGCTGCAGTACCAGAAAGACTCCCGCATTCTGTACAAAGCGTTCCCGGGCTACTGGGGTACCAAACCACAGATCGACCGTCTGGTCTTCTCCATCACGCCTGACGCGTCTGTGCGTTACGCAAAACTGCAGAAAAACGAATGCCAGGTTATGCCATACCCGAACCCGGCTGATATCGCCCGCATGAAGCAGGACAAGAATATCAACCTGATGGAGCAGGCTGGCCTGAACGTGGGCTATCTCTCTTTCAACACCGAGAAGAAACCGTTTGATGACGTGAAAGTGCGTCAGGCGCTGACCTATGCGGTGAACAAAGAAGCGATCATCAAGGCCGTTTACCAGGGCGCTGGCGTTGCGGCTAAAAACCTGATCCCGCCAACCATGTGGGGCTATAACGATGACGTTAAAGACTATACCTACGACCCAGAGAAAGCGAAAGCGCTGCTGAAGGAAGCAGGGCAGGATAAAGGCTTTACCGTTGAACTGTGGGCGATGCCGGTACAGCGTCCGTACAACCCGAACGCACGCCGTATGGCTGAAATGGTTCAGGCTGACTGGGCGAAAATCGGCGTTCAGGCCAAGATTGTCACCTACGAGTGGGGCGAGTATCTGAAGCGCGCCAAAGCGGGTGAGCATCAGGCAGTGATGATGGGCTGGACCGGTGACAACGGGGATCCGGACAACTTCTTCGCCACCCTCTTCAGCTGTGCGGCGGCAAAAGACGGCTCTAACTACTCTCGCTGGTGTTACAAGCCGTTTGAAGACCTGATCCAGCCGGCGCGTGCCACCGACGATCACAACAAACGTATTGAACTCTACAAGCAGGCACAGGTTGTTATGCACGATCAGGCTCCGGCTCTGATTGTTGCTCACTCCACCGTGTACGAGCCAGTGCGCAAAGAAGTGAAAGGCTACGTGGTTGATCCGCTGGGCAAACACCACTTCGAAAACGTATCTGTTGAATAATCAGTAGGGCGTTCTCCCTCTCCCTGTGGGAGAGGGCAGGGGTGAGGGGCTTGCATGCTAGTCCTCACCCTAACCCTCTCCTGCGGGAGAGGGAATTTACATTTGTGGCAATACAGACGCCACGCCACTGGTCGTGCGTCTTCAGAGAGAATCCGGGTTATGTTGCAGTTCATCCTCCGACGTCTGGGACTTGTCATCCCCACGTTTATCGGTATCACCCTTCTCACTTTTGCCTTCGTCCATATGATCCCCGGCGACCCGGTAATGATTATGGCGGGCGAGCGTGGTATTTCCCCTGAACGTCATGCGCAGCTGCTGGCTGAACTCGGCCTCGATAAGCCGATGTGGCAGCAGTACCTCCACTATATCTGGGGCGTTATGCATGGTGACTTAGGGATTTCACTGAAAAGCCGTCTTCCGGTGTGGGACGAGTTCGTGCCGCGTTTTAAAGCGACACTGGAGCTTGGCATCTGCGCCATGATTTTTGCCACTGCGGTGGGTATCCCTGTCGGGGTGCTGGCTGCCGTTAAACGTGGCTCTATTTTTGACCATACCGCCGTGGGCCTGGCGCTGACCGGCTACTCCATGCCGATCTTCTGGTGGGGCATGATGCTGATTATGCTGGTCTCGGTGCAGCTTAACCTGACGCCGGTCTCCGGACGCGTCAGCGATATGGTCTTCCTCGATGATTCCAACCCGTTGACCGGCTTCATGCTGATTGATACGGCGATATGGGGTGAAGAGGGCAACTTTATTGATGCGGTCGCGCATATGATCCTGCCGGCGATGGTGCTCGGCACGATCCCTCTGGCGGTAATCGTGCGTATGACCCGTTCGTCAATGCTGGAAGTGCTGGGCGAGGATTATATTCGTACCGCGCGTGCCAAGGGCCTGACGCGTATGCGAGTCATCATCGTTCATGCGCTGCGTAACGCCATGCTGCCGGTGGTGACCGTTATCGGTCTGCAGGTGGGTACGCTGCTGGCAGGGGCGATCCTGACCGAAACCATCTTCTCCTGGCCGGGCCTTGGCCGCTGGCTGATTGACGCGCTGCAACGCCGTGACTATCCGGTCGTGCAGGGCGGTGTATTGCTGGTCGCGACGATGATTATTCTCGTCAACCTGCTGGTCGATTTGCTGTACGGCGTGGTGAACCCGCGTATTCGTCATAAGAAGTAAGGGGCCATCATGTCACACGTTTCTGAAAATAAAGTGGTTGCTGCACCGGTTCCAATGACGCCGCTGCAGGAATTCTGGCACTACTTCAAGCGCAATAAAGGCGCGGTAGTGGGGCTGGTCTATGTCTCTGTCATGATCCTGATTGCCGTGTTTGCAAACGTGCTTGCACCGTATAACCCGGCCGATCAGTTCCGTGACGCGCTGCTGGCCCCCCCTGCATGGCAGGACGGCGGGAGCCTGGCTCACCTGTTGGGTACCGATGATGTAGGTCGCGACGTGTTGTCGCGTCTGATGTACGGCGCGCGTCTGTCGCTGCTGGTGGGCTGCCTGGTGGTGGTGCTGTCCCTGATCATGGGGATCATCCTCGGCCTGGTTGCGGGTTATTTTGGTGGCATTGTTGATAACATCATCATGCGTATCGTCGACATCATGCTGGCGCTGCCAAGCCTGCTGCTGGCCCTGGTGCTGGTGGCGATATTTGGCCCGTCGATCGGTAATGCCGCGCTTGCGCTGACCTTCGTGGCACTCCCTCACTACGTGCGTTTAACCCGTGCGGCAGTGCTGGTGGAAGTGAACCGCGACTACGTCACCGCGTCCCGCGTGGCCGGTGCCGGTGCGATGCGCCAGATGTTCGTCAATATCTTCCCGAACTGCCTTGCGCCGCTGATTGTTCAGGCGTCGCTCGGCTTCTCTAACGCCATTCTTGATATGGCCGCTCTTGGCTTCCTGGGCATGGGTGCGCAGCCGCCAACACCGGAGTGGGGCACGATGCTCTCCGACGTGTTGCAGTTCGCACAAAGCGCCTGGTGGGTTGTCACCTTCCCGGGTCTGGCAATTCTGCTGACGGTGCTGGCATTTAACCTGATGGGTGATGGTCTGCGCGATGCACTTGATCCCAAACTGAAGCAGTAAGAGGCACGAGATGGCGTTATTAAATGTAGATAAATTATCGGTGCACTTCGGCGATGAAGGCACCCCGTTTCGCGCCGTGGACCGCATCAGCTACAGCGTAAATCAGGGCGAAGTGGTTGGCATTGTTGGGGAATCCGGTTCCGGTAAGTCCGTAAGCTCACTGGCGATTATGGGGCTGATCGATTATCCGGGCCGCGTGATGGCGGAAAACCTGCAGTTCAATGGTCAGGATCTGAAGCGCATTTCCGAGAAACAGCGCCGCCAGCTGGTGGGCGCGGAAGTGGCGATGATCTTCCAGGACCCGATGACCAGCCTGAACCCCTGCTACACCGTGGGCTTCCAGATTATGGAGGCGATCAAGGTCCATCAGGGCGGTAACAAGAAAACCCGTCGTCAGCGGGCGATCGACCTGCTGAACCAGGTGGGGATCCCTGACCCGGCATCGCGCCTTGATGTCTACCCGCATCAGCTTTCTGGCGGGATGAGTCAGCGTGTGATGATCGCGATGGCAATTGCCTGTCGGCCAAAACTGCTGATTGCCGATGAGCCGACCACAGCGCTGGACGTGACCATCCAGGCGCAAATCATCGAGCTGCTGCTGGAACTGCAGCAGAAAGAGAACATGGCGCTGGTGCTGATTACGCACGACCTGGCGCTGGTGGCTGAAGCAGCACACAAAATCATCGTGATGTATGCAGGACAGGTGGTGGAGACCGGAAGTTCGCACGATATCTTCCGCGCACCGCGTCATCCGTATACCCAGGCGCTTTTACGTGCGCTGCCGGAGTTTGCCCAGGATAAAGCGCGTCTGGCGTCGCTGCCGGGTGTGGTACCGGGTAAATATGACCGTCCGCAGGGCTGCCTGCTGAATCCGCGTTGCCCGTATGCGACGGATAAATGCCGTGCAGAAGAGCCTGAGCTGAACCAGCTGGCTGACGGTCGTCAGTCGAAATGCCACTACCCACTCGATGATGCCGGGAGGCCAACACTATGAGTACGCAACAGGCCACCACGCAACAACCGCTGTTGCAGGCTATCGACCTGAAAAAACACTACCCGGTGAAGAAGGGGATTTTTGCCCCTGAGCGCCTGGTGAAAGCGCTGGACGGCGTCTCCTTTACCCTCGAACGCGGTAAAACGCTGGCGGTGGTCGGGGAGTCGGGCTGCGGCAAATCAACCTTAGGCCGTCTGCTGACGATGATTGAAACGCCTACCGGCGGCGAGCTCTATTATCAGGGACAGGATCTGCTCAAGCACGATCCGCAGGCGCAGAAGCTGCGTCGCCAGAAAATCCAGATTGTGTTCCAGAACCCGTACGGTTCATTGAACCCGCGCAAGAAAGTGGGGCAGATACTGGAAGAGCCGCTGCTGATTAACAGTAATCTCAGCAAAGAGCAGCGTCGTGAAAAAGCGCTGGCGATGATGGCGAAAGTCGGCCTGAAAACCGAGCATTACGATCGCTACCCGCATATGTTCTCTGGCGGTCAGCGCCAGCGTATCGCCATCGCCCGTGGCCTGATGCTCGATCCGGATGTCGTGATTGCCGATGAACCGGTCTCAGCGCTCGACGTTTCCGTACGCGCACAGGTGCTGAATCTGATGATGGATCTGCAGCAGGAGCTGGGGCTGTCTTACGTATTTATCTCCCACGACCTGTCGGTGGTAGAGCATATCGCTGATGAAGTAATGGTAATGTATCTGGGGCGCTGCGTGGAGAAGGGGACGAAAGATCAGATCTTTAATAACCCTCGCCACCCGTACACCCAGGCGCTGCTCTCTGCGACACCTCGCCTGAACCCGGACGATCGTCGTGAGCGTATTAAGCTGACCGGTGAATTGCCAAGTCCGCTGAATCCACCTCCGGGATGTGCGTTCAACGCCCGTTGCAGTCGCCGCTTTGGCCCTTGCACCCAGCTACAGCCGCAGCTGAAAGATTATCGCGGTCAGCTGGTCGCCTGCTTTGCGGTCGATCAGGATGAAAACGGCGAAAAGCCGCAGGCGTAAACAAAAAAACCGGCGTTAAGCCGGTTTTTTTATGTCTGCTAACCTATTTCCGCAAACGAATCTGGTCGACAGCGTGTTTCTCGCTCTTGGTGAGGATCAGGCTCGCCCGCTCGCGGGTAGGGAGAATGTTCTCTTTCAGGTTTACGTAGTTGATCTCGTTCCACAGGCCTGTTGCCACCTTCACCGCCTCTTCTTCAGAAAGCTGGGCGTAGTGATGGAAATAGGAGTCCGGGTCGGTGAACGCCCCTTCGCGGAACTTCAGGAAGCGGTTGATATACCAGCTTTGCAGCAAATCTTCCGGTGCGTCGACATAAATAGAGAAATCGACGAAGTCAGAGACAAACACGTGATGCGGATCGTGAGGATAATCCATCCCACTCTGCAGCACATTTAACCCTTCCAGAATCAGAATGTCTGGCTGCACCACCGTTTTGTCTCCGCCCGGAATGCGATCATAGATCAGGTGCGAATAGACCGGCGCCGTGACGTTAGGCACGCCGGATTTCAGGTCAGAGACAAATTTCACCAGACGGTGCATGTCATAAGAGAGCGGGAAGCCCTTCTTCTTCATCAGCCCGCGTTCTTTTAACACCTCATTGGGGTGCAGAAAGCCGTCGGTGGTGATCAACTCCACGCTGCGGTGTTCTGGCCAGCGGCTCAGGAGAGCCTGCAAGACACGCGCGGTTGTGCTTTTACCTACCGCCACGCTGCCGGCAATACTGATGATATAAGGAATGCGTTGACCATTGGTTCCCAGGAACTGCTCCAGCACCGCCTGACGGCGCAGGTTGGAACTGATATAGAAGTTAAGCAAGCGTGAGAGGGGGAGATAAATTTCTGCCACTTCTTCCAGGGACAGATCTTCGTTTATCCCTTTTAACCGTGCGATTTCACCTTCCGTCAGCGTCATAGGGACGGAATCACGCAGGGCAGCCCACTGGCTGCGGTTAAAGTGAAGATAAGGCGTCATTAACGTTTGCTCTTTTTTGCTCATAAGCATGCTTCAGTGAGCCAGCATCACACTGCCGGATCATGGCTCATCACACAGTTAATTTTGGACAATGGGCAGGAGGTTAACACCAGATGACAGGAATAATAAGAAAAAAGATGGAAAGCGCTGCGTTACGCGGAAGCCGTCACGCTAAGGTGTATGCGATGCAATTCGCTCATATATGTTGAATATTTGACCGTGAATGGCTACTTTTACAGCGCTTGATGCGTGGTTAGCATAAAATGTGAGCGAAAGAACGTTTTATGCAAATTTTTAGTTGCATGACCGCGCAGGTATCCATAGAATGCGCGCTACTTGATGCCGACTTAGCTCAGTAGGTAGAGCAACTGACTTGTAATCAGTAGGTCACCAGTTCGATTCCGGTAGTCGGCACCATCAAGTCCGGTGGGGTTCCCGAGCGGCCAAAGGGAGCAGACTGTAAATCTGCCGTCACAGACTTCGAAGGTTCGAATCCTTCCCCCACCACCACTTTCTGGCAGCGTAAATGCCGCCGGAGCTGGTTTAAAAGCTGAATCAGCTCGAACTTAAAAAGAGAGAAATCTCTTTTTTTGTTACAGAAAGAACTGGGTAGCCGAGTTTCAGGATGCGGGCATCGTATAATGGCTATTACCTCAGCCTTCCAAGCTGATGATGCGGGTTCGATTCCCGCTGCCCGCTCCAATACGTGCTGATATGGCTCAGTTGGTAGAGCGCACCCTTGGTAAGGGTGAGGTCCCCAGTTCGACTCTGGGTATCAGCACCACTTCACTTCTCCTTCCCGTTTCTCTCTGTTTCAATTTTACTTGATTCAACAGTTCAGGCATTTCGCCTGGTTGATGTGGTGATATCACCGATTTATCCGTGTCTTAGAGGGACAATCGATGTCTAAAGAAAAGTTTGAACGTACAAAACCGCACGTTAACGTCGGTACTATCGGCCACGTTGACCATGGTAAAACAACGCTGACCGCTGCAATCACTACCGTTCTGGCAAAAACCTACGGTGGTTCTGCTCGTGCATTCGACCAGATCGATAACGCGCCAGAAGAAAAAGCTCGTGGTATCACCATCAACACCTCTCACGTTGAATATGACACCCCGACTCGCCACTACGCACACGTAGACTGCCCAGGCCACGCCGACTATGTTAAAAACATGATCACCGGTGCTGCGCAGATGGACGGCGCGATCCTGGTAGTAGCTGCGACTGACGGCCCAATGCCTCAGACTCGTGAGCACATCCTGCTGGGTCGTCAGGTAGGCGTTCCTTACATCATCGTGTTCCTGAACAAATGCGACATGGTTGATGACGAAGAGCTGCTGGAACTGGTAGAGATGGAAGTTCGTGAACTGCTGTCTCAGTACGATTTCCCAGGCGACGATACCCCAATCGTTCGTGGTTCCGCGCTGAAAGCGCTGGAAGGCGACGCAGAGTGGGAAGCGAAAATCATCGAACTGGCTGGCTACCTGGATTCTTACATCCCAGAACCAGAGCGTGCGATTGATAAGCCATTCCTGCTGCCAATTGAAGACGTATTCTCCATCTCCGGTCGTGGTACCGTTGTTACCGGTCGTGTAGAGCGCGGTATCATCAAAGTGGGTGAAGAAGTTGAAATCGTTGGTATCAAAGAGACTGCGAAGTCTACCTGTACTGGCGTTGAAATGTTCCGCAAACTGCTGGACGAAGGCCGTGCTGGTGAGAACGTTGGTGTTCTGCTGCGTGGTATCAAACGTGAAGAAATCGAACGTGGTCAGGTTCTGGCGAAGCCAGGCTCAATCAAGCCACACACCAAGTTCGAATCTGAAGTGTACATCCTGTCCAAAGACGAAGGCGGCCGTCATACTCCGTTCTTCAAAGGCTACCGTCCACAGTTCTACTTCCGTACAACTGACGTGACCGGTACCATCGAACTGCCAGAAGGCGTAGAGATGGTAATGCCAGGCGACAACATCAAGATGGTTGTGACTCTGATCCACCCAATCGCGATGGACGACGGTCTGCGTTTCGCAATCCGTGAAGGTGGCCGTACCGTTGGCGCGGGCGTGGTTGCTAAAGTTCTCGGCTAATTGCTGATAACATTTGACGCAATGCGCAATAAAAGGGCATCATTTGATGCCCTTTTTGCACGCTTTCACGCCAGAACCTGGCTCATCAGTGATTATTTTTGTCATAATCATTGCTGAGACAGGCTCTGCAGAGAGCGTAAAATTCGAAAAGCGAATTAGCATTTCGATTTGGTTTGCCTCGCGATCGCGGGGTGAAAATGTTTGTAGAATACTTCTGACAGGTTGGTTTATGAGTGCGAATACCGAAGCTCAAGGGAGCGGGCGCGGCCTGGAAGCGATGAAATGGGTAGTGGTAGCCGTTCTGCTGATCGTAGCGATCGTCGGCAACTATCTTTATCGTGACATTATGCTGCCGCTACGCGCGCTTGCAGTGGTAATTCTGATTGCTGCAGCGGGTGGTGTCGCGCTGTTGACGACAAAAGGCAAAGCGACTGTCGCTTTTGCCCGCGAAGCGCGTACCGAAGTCCGTAAGGTAATTTGGCCGACTCGCCAGGAAACATTGCACACCACGCTGATCGTAGCGGCGGTAACCGCTGTAATGTCACTGATCCTGTGGGGACTGGATGGTATTCTGGTTCGCCTGGTATCCTTTATCACTGGCCTGAGGTTCTGAGATGTCTGAAGCCCCTAAAAAGCGCTGGTACGTCGTTCAGGCGTTTTCCGGTTTTGAAGGCCGCGTAGCAACGTCGCTGCGTGAGCATATCAAATTACACAACATGGAAGAGTTATTTGGCGAAGTTATGGTTCCGACCGAAGAAGTGGTCGAGATCCGTGGCGGCCAACGCCGCAAAAGCGAGCGTAAATTCTTCCCGGGTTACGTGCTGGTTCAGATGGTTATGAACGACGCGAGCTGGCACCTTGTGCGCAGCGTACCGCGCGTGATGGGCTTTATCGGCGGCACGTCTGACCGTCCGGCTCCAATCAGCGACAAAGAAGTTGATGCGATTATGAACCGCCTGCAGCAGGTGGGTGATAAGCCGCGTCCGAAAACGCTGTTTGAACCGGGTGAAATGGTTCGTGTTAATGACGGTCCGTTTGCTGACTTTAATGGCGTGGTCGAAGAAGTGGATTACGAGAAATCCCGCCTGAAAGTTTCTGTTTCTATCTTCGGTCGTGCGACCCCGGTAGAACTGGACTTTGCCCAGGTAGAAAAAGCCTAAGCAGCGATCAAAAAAGCGGCGATTTAATCGTTGCACAGGGCGCGAGATTGGAATACAATTTCGCGCCTTTTGTTTTTATGGGCCACGGCCTGTAAAACGATTTTATTCACGGGGAGCCTCGCTGAGGCGCTATCACCCAATCAGAGGATTTTAGAATGGCTAAGAAAGTACAAGCCTACGTCAAGCTGCAGGTTGCAGCTGGTATGGCGAACCCAAGTCCACCAGTTGGTCCAGCTCTGGGTCAGCAGGGTGTGAACATCATGGAATTCTGTAAAGCGTTTAACGCCAAAACTGAATCCCTGGAAAAAGGTCTGCCAATCCCAGTTGTAATCACTGTTTACGCTGACCGTTCTTTCACTTTCGTTACCAAAACCCCTCCTGCAGCAGTTCTGCTGAAGAAAGCGGCTGGTATCAAGTCTGGTTCCGGTAAACCGAACAAAGACAAAGTGGGTAAAATTTCCCGCGCTCAGCTGCAGGAAATCGCGCAGACCAAAGCTGCCGACATGACTGGTGCCGACATTGAAGCGATGACTCGCTCTATCGAAGGTACTGCACGTTCCATGGGCCTGGTAGTGGAGGACTAAGAAATGGCTAAACTGACCAAGCGCATGTCCGTGATCCGTGACAAAGTTGATGCGACCAAACAGTACGACATCAACGAAGCTATCGCTCTGCTGAAAGAACTGGCTACCGCTAAGTTCGTTGAAAGCGTTGACGTTGCTGTTAACCTGGGCATCGATGCTCGTAAATCTGATCAGAACGTTCGTGGTGCAACTGTACTGCCACACGGTACTGGCCGTTCCGTTCGCGTAGCTGTATTTACTCAGGGTGCAAACGCAGAAGCTGCTAAAGCTGCTGGCGCTGAACTGGTAGGTATGGAAGATCTGGCTGACCAGATCAAAAAAGGCGAAATGAACTTTGACGTTGTTATCGCATCTCCAGATGCAATGCGCGTTGTTGGCCAGCTGGGCCAGGTTCTGGGTCCACGCGGCCTGATGCCAAACCCGAAAGTGGGTACTGTAACCCCTAACGTTGCTGAAGCGGTTAAGAACGCTAAAGCAGGTCAGGTTCGTTATCGTAACGACAAAAATGGCATCATCCACACCACCATCGGTAAAGTGGACTTCGACGCTGACAAACTGAAAGAAAACCTGGAAGCTCTGCTGGTTGCGCTGAAAAAAGCAAAACCAACTCAGGCGAAAGGCGTGTACATCAAGAAAGTTAGCATCTCCACCACCATGGGTGCAGGTGTTGCAGTTGACCAGGCTGGCCTGAGCGCTGCTGCAAACTAATGCCTTTACGTGGGCGGTGATTTTGTCTACAATCTTACCCCCACGTTTGCTAACGAAAGTTAGCGGCTAAAAGAATTGTTCGTTGGAGCCTGGCCTAATCCAGGCCTCCGTCGAAGACCGCAGGTGTTTCGCAAGAGACTTAATCCCCTGCGTAGACGGTGACAGAACGCTAAGATTATTTTTGGATATTCTGGCTTGTTTCTGCTCACCGTATTAAGACGCTCTTTCCGTTGGGAAGAGTGAAGTGAGTTCCGGAACATGAGTTCCGGCAAACATCCAGGAGCAAAAGCTAATGGCTTTAAATCTTCAAGACAAACAAGCGATTGTTGCTGAAGTCAGCGAAGTAGCCAAAGGCGCGCTGTCTGCAGTAGTTGCGGATTCCCGTGGCGTAACTGTAGATAAAATGACTGAACTGCGTAAAGCAGGTCGTGAAGCTGGCGTTTACATGCGTGTTGTTCGTAACACCCTGCTGCGCCGTGCTGTTGAAGGTACCTCTTTTGAGTGCCTGAAAGACACGTTTGTTGGTCCGACCCTGATTGCATACTCTATGGAACACCCGGGCGCTGCTGCTCGTCTGTTCAAAGAGTTCGCGAAAGCGAATGCAAAATTTGAGGTCAAAGCCGCTGCCTTTGAAGGTGAGCTGATCCCGGCGTCTCAGATCGACCGCCTGGCAACTCTGCCGACCTACGAAGAAGCAATTGCACGCCTGATGGCAACCATGAAAGAAGCTTCGGCTGGCAAACTGGTTCGTACTCTGGCTGCTGTACGCGATGCGAAAGAAGCTGCTTAATCGCAGTTATCTTTATAAAGCATCTGCTTACGTATAAACTTATTCTGATATTCAGGAACAATTTAAATGTCTATCACTAAAGATCAAATCATTGAAGCAGTATCCGCTATGTCCGTAATGGACGTTGTTGAGCTGATCTCTGCAATGGAAGAAAAATTCGGTGTTTCTGCTGCTGCTGCTGTAGCTGTTGCTGCTGGCCCAGCTGCTGACGCTGCTGAAGAGAAAACTGAATTCGACGTAATTCTGAAAGCTGCTGGCGCGAACAAAGTTGCAGTAATCAAAGCTGTTCGTGGCGCTACCGGTCTGGGTCTGAAAGAAGCTAAAGACCTGGTAGAATCTGCTCCAGCTGCGCTGAAAGAAGGCGTGAGCAAAGACGACGCAGAAGCACTGAAAAAATCTCTGGAAGAAGCTGGCGCTGAAGTTGAAGTTAAATAAGCCAACTTTTCTGGTTGCAGCCTAAGTAATTAGGCTGATGGCTGGTGACTTTTTAGTCACCAGCCTTTTTGCGCTGTAAGGCCTCGGTAGCATTTCACACTGTTTGACTATCGATGTGTCTTTCAATGCTTGTTTCTATCGACGACTTAATATACTGCGACAGGGTGCTCGCTCTGTGTAAATCGCAATGAAATGGTTTAAGCGTGATAGCAACAGGTATTGCGGAAAGTATTCAATTTTCCGGTCCACAAAATGGTGTTGCACAAACTGTCCCTTCGTCGGACAGATGGGTCGACTTGTCAGCGAGCTGAGGAACCCTATGGTTTACTCCTATACCGAGAAAAAACGTATTCGTAAGGATTTTGGTAAACGTCCACAAGTTCTGGACATTCCATATCTCCTTTCTATCCAGCTTGACTCGTTCCAGAAGTTTATCGAGCAAGATCCTGAAGGGCAGTACGGTCTGGAAGCAGCCTTCCGTTCCGTGTTCCCAATTCAGAGCTACAGCGGTAACTCCGAGCTGCAGTACGTCAGCTACCGCCTTGGCGAACCGGTGTTTGACGTTCAGGAATGTCAGATCCGTGGCGTGACCTATTCCGCACCGCTGCGCGTAAAACTGCGTCTGGTGATCTACGAGCGCGAAGCGCCGGAAGGCACTGTTAAAGACATTAAAGAACAAGAAGTCTACATGGGTGAAATTCCACTCATGACAGACAACGGTACTTTCGTTATCAACGGTACTGAGCGTGTTATCGTTTCCCAGCTGCACCGTAGCCCGGGCGTCTTCTTCGACAGCGATAAAGGTAAAACACACTCTTCCGGTAAAGTACTGTATAACGCGCGCATCATTCCTTACCGTGGTTCATGGCTGGACTTCGAGTTCGATCCAAAAGACAACCTGTTTGTCCGTATCGACCGTCGTCGTAAACTGCCTGCAACCATCATTCTGCGCGCACTGAACTATACCACTGAACAGATCCTGGACCTGTTCTTTGAAAAAGTGATCTTTGAAATCCGCGACAATAAGCTGCAGATGGAGCTGGTGCCGGAACGTCTGCGTGGTGAGACCGCGTCGTTCGACATCGAAGCCGACGGCAAAGTGTATGTGGAAAAAGGTCGCCGTATTACCGCGCGCCACATCCGTCAGCTGGAAAAAGATGATATCAAACACATCGAAGTTCCGGTTGAATACATTGCAGGAAAAGTAGCCGCGAAAGATTACGTTGATGAATCAACTGGCGAGCTGATCTGCCCGGCTAACATGGAGCTGAGCCTGGATCTGCTGGCTAAGCTGAGTCAGGCTGGCCACAAACGTATCGAAACGCTGTTCACTAACGATCTGGACCACGGTCCGTACATCTCTGAGACTGTACGCGTCGACCCAACCAACGATCGTCTGAGCGCGCTGGTAGAAATCTACCGCATGATGCGTCCTGGTGAGCCACCAACTCGCGAAGCGGCTGAAAGCCTGTTCGAGAACCTGTTCTTCTCTGAAGACCGCTACGATCTGTCTGCGGTTGGTCGTATGAAGTTCAACCGTTCTCTGCTGCGCGATGAGATCGAAGGTTCCGGTATCCTGAGCAAAGACGACATCATCGAAGTGATGAAGAAGCTCATCGATATCCGTAACGGTAAAGGCGAAGTGGACGACATCGACCACCTCGGCAACCGTCGTATCCGTTCCGTAGGCGAAATGGCGGAAAACCAGTTCCGCGTTGGCCTGGTGCGTGTAGAGCGTGCGGTGAAAGAGCGTCTGTCTTTGGGCGATCTGGATACCCTGATGCCTCAGGATATGATCAACGCCAAGCCGATTTCTGCAGCCGTGAAAGAGTTCTTCGGTTCCAGCCAGCTGTCTCAGTTTATGGACCAGAACAACCCGCTGTCTGAGATTACGCACAAACGTCGTATCTCTGCACTCGGCCCAGGCGGTCTGACCCGTGAACGCGCAGGCTTCGAAGTTCGAGACGTACACCCGACTCACTACGGTCGCGTATGTCCAATCGAAACGCCTGAAGGTCCAAACATCGGTCTGATCAACTCCCTGTCCGTGTACGCACAGACAAACGAATACGGTTTCCTTGAGACCCCGTACCGTAAAGTGACTGACGGTGTTGTTACCGACGAAATTCATTACCTGTCTGCTATTGAAGAAGGCAACTACGTTATCGCTCAGGCGAACTCCAACCTGGATGACGAAGGCCACTTTGTAGAAGATCTGGTTACCTGCCGTAGCAAAGGCGAATCCAGCTTGTTCAGCCGCGACCAGGTTGACTACATGGACGTATCCACCCAGCAGGTGGTATCCGTCGGTGCGTCCCTGATCCCGTTCCTGGAACACGATGACGCCAACCGTGCATTGATGGGTGCGAACATGCAACGTCAGGCCGTTCCAACTCTGCGTGCTGATAAGCCGCTGGTTGGTACCGGTATGGAACGTGCTGTTGCCGTTGACTCCGGTGTTACTGCAGTGGCTAAGCGTGGCGGTACCGTTCAGTACGTTGACGCATCCCGTATCGTTATCAAAGTTAACGAAGACGAGATGTATCCGGGCGAAGCGGGTATCGACATCTACAACCTGACTAAATACACCCGTTCTAACCAAAACACCTGTATCAACCAGATGCCTTGCGTATCTCTGGGTGAGCCAGTTGAGCGCGGCGACGTGCTGGCAGACGGTCCGTCCACCGACCTTGGTGAACTGGCGCTCGGTCAGAACATGCGCGTAGCGTTCATGCCGTGGAACGGTTACAACTTCGAAGACTCCATCCTCGTCTCCGAACGTGTGGTACAGGAAGATCGTTTCACCACCATCCACATTCAGGAACTGGCCTGTGTGTCCCGTGACACCAAGCTGGGGCCAGAAGAGATCACCGCTGACATCCCTAACGTGGGTGAAGCTGCGCTCTCTAAACTGGATGAATCCGGTATCGTTTACATCGGTGCGGAAGTGACCGGCGGCGACATTCTGGTTGGTAAGGTAACGCCGAAAGGTGAAACCCAGCTGACGCCAGAAGAGAAACTGCTGCGTGCAATCTTCGGTGAGAAAGCGTCTGACGTTAAAGACTCTTCTCTGCGCGTACCAAACGGTGTTTCCGGTACGGTTATCGACGTTCAGGTCTTCACCCGTGACGGCGTTGAGAAAGATAAACGTGCGCTGGAAATCGAAGAGATGCAGCTCAAACAGGCTAAGAAAGACCTGTCTGAAGAACTGCAGATCCTCGAAGCGGGTCTGTTCAGCCGTATCTACGCGGTGCTGGTTGCCGGTGGCGTTGAAGCTGAGAAGCTCGACAAACTGCCACGCGATCGCTGGCTGGAACTGGGCCTGACCGACGAAGAGAAACAAAATCAGCTGGAACAGCTGGCTGAGCAGTATGACGAACTGAAACACGAGTTCGAGAAAAAACTCGAAGCGAAACGCCGCAAAATCACTCAGGGCGACGATCTGGCACCAGGCGTGCTGAAGATTGTTAAGGTGTATCTGGCTGTTAAACGTCAGATCCAGCCTGGTGATAAGATGGCAGGTCGTCACGGTAACAAGGGTGTTATCTCTAAGATCAACCCGATCGAAGATATGCCGCACGATGCTAACGGTACGCCGGTAGATATCGTACTGAACCCACTGGGCGTACCGTCTCGTATGAACATCGGTCAGATTCTGGAAACCCACCTGGGTATGGCTGCGAAAGGTATCGGCGACAAGATTAACGCCATGCTGAAACAGCAGCAGGAAGTCGCGAAACTGCGCGAATTCATCCAGCGTGCCTACGATCTGGGCACCGATGTGCGTCAGAAAGTCGACCTGAACACCTTCAGCGATGAAGAAGTGCTGCGTCTGGCAGAGAACCTGCGCAAAGGTATGCCAATTGCAACGCCGGTATTCGACGGTGCAAAAGAAGCTGAAATTAAAGAGCTGCTGCAACTGGGTGGTCTGCCAACGTCTGGTCAGATTACGCTGTTTGACGGCCGTACCGGTGAACAGTTCGAGCGTCCGGTAACCGTAGGTTACATGTACATGCTGAAACTGAACCACCTGGTCGACGACAAAATGCACGCTCGTTCTACCGGTTCTTACAGCCTGGTTACTCAGCAGCCGCTGGGTGGTAAGGCACAGTTCGGTGGTCAGCGCTTCGGGGAGATGGAAGTGTGGGCGCTGGAAGCATACGGCGCAGCATACACCCTGCAGGAAATGCTCACCGTTAAGTCTGATGACGTGAACGGTCGTACCAAGATGTATAAGAACATCGTGGACGGCAACCATCAGATGGAACCGGGCATGCCAGAGTCCTTCAACGTACTGTTGAAAGAGATTCGTTCGCTGGGTATCAACATCGAACTGGAAGACGAGTAATTCTCGCTCAAACAGGTCACTGCTGTCGGGTTAACGCCCGACAGCAGAGTGTGCTAACTCCGACGGGAGCAAATCCGTGAAAGACTTATTAAAGTTTCTGAAAGCGCAAACTAAAACCGAAGAGTTTGATGCGATCAAAATTGCTCTGGCTTCGCCAGACATGATCCGTTCATGGTCTTTCGGTGAAGTTAAAAAGCCGGAAACCATCAACTACCGTACGTTCAAACCTGAGCGTGACGGCCTTTTCTGTGCACGTATTTTCGGGCCAGTAAAAGATTACGAGTGCCTGTGCGGTAAGTACAAGCGCCTGAAACACCGTGGTGTGATCTGTGAGAAGTGCGGCGTTGAAGTGACCCAGACCAAAGTGCGCCGTGAGCGCATGGGCCACATCGAGCTGGCGTCTCCGACTGCTCACATCTGGTTCCTGAAATCTCTGCCGTCCCGTATCGGCCTGCTGCTGGATATGCCGCTGCGCGATATCGAACGTGTTCTGTACTTCGAATCTTATGTGGTTATCGAAGGCGGGATGACGAACCTGGAACGTCACCAGATCCTGACTGAAGAGCAGTATCTGGACGCGCTGGAAGAGTTCGGTGACGAATTCGATGCGAAGATGGGTGCGGAAGCTATTCAGGCCCTGCTGAAGAGCATGGATCTGGAGCAAGAGTGCGAGCAGCTGCGTGAAGAGCTGAACGAAACCAACTCCGAAACCAAGCGTAAAAAGCTGACCAAGCGTATCAAACTGCTGGAAGCGTTCGTTCAGTCTGGTAACAAGCCAGAGTGGATGATCCTGACCGTTCTGCCGGTTCTGCCGCCAGATCTGCGTCCGCTGGTTCCGCTGGATGGTGGTCGTTTCGCAACGTCCGATCTGAACGATCTGTATCGTCGCGTGATCAACCGTAACAACCGTCTGAAACGTCTGCTGGATCTGGCTGCGCCGGACATTATCGTACGCAACGAAAAACGTATGCTGCAGGAAGCGGTAGATGCCCTGCTGGATAACGGTCGTCGCGGTCGTGCGATCACCGGTTCTAACAAACGTCCTCTGAAATCTTTGGCCGACATGATCAAAGGTAAACAGGGTCGTTTCCGTCAGAACCTGCTCGGTAAGCGTGTTGACTACTCCGGTCGTTCTGTAATCACCGTAGGTCCATACCTGCGTCTGCATCAGTGCGGTCTGCCGAAGAAAATGGCACTGGAGCTGTTCAAACCATTCATCTACGGCAAACTGGAACTGCGAGGACTCGCCACCACCATCAAAGCCGCTAAGAAAATGGTTGAGCGTGAAGAAGCTGTCGTTTGGGATATCCTGGACGAAGTGATCCGCGAACACCCGGTACTGCTGAACCGTGCACCAACTCTGCACCGTCTGGGTATCCAGGCATTTGAGCCAGTCCTGATCGAAGGTAAAGCTATTCAGCTGCACCCACTGGTTTGTGCGGCGTATAACGCCGACTTCGATGGTGACCAGATGGCTGTTCACGTACCGCTGACGCTGGAAGCCCAGCTCGAAGCGCGTGCGCTGATGATGTCTACCAACAACATCCTGTCTCCAGCGAACGGCGAGCCAATCATCGTTCCTTCTCAGGACGTTGTATTGGGTCTGTACTACATGACCCGTGACTGTGTTAACGCTAAAGGCGAAGGCATGGTGCTGACTGGCCCGAAAGAAGCTGAGCGTATTTATCGCGCTGGCCTGGCCTCTCTGCATGCGCGCGTTAAAGTGCGTATCACTGAATACGAAAAAGATGCTAACGGCGAATTCGTTGCGAAAACCAGCCTGAAAGACACGACTATCGGCCGTGCCATTCTGTGGATGATCGTACCGAAAGGTCTGCCTTTCTCCATCGTCAACCAGGCGCTGGGTAAGAAAGCGATCTCCAAAATGCTGAACACCTGTTACCGCATTCTGGGTCTGAAGCCGACTGTTATCTTCGCTGACCAGACAATGTACACCGGCTTTGCTTATGCAGCGCGTTCAGGTGCATCTGTTGGTATCGATGACATGGTCATCCCAGAGAAGAAACACGAGATCATCTCTGAAGCAGAAGCTGAAGTTGCGGAAATCCAGGAGCAGTTCCAGTCTGGTCTGGTAACCGCGGGCGAACGCTACAACAAAGTTATCGATATCTGGGCTGCGGCGAACGATCGTGTATCCAAAGCGATGATGGATAACCTGCAAACCGAAACCGTGATTAACCGTGACGGCGTAGAAGAGCAGCAGGTTTCCTTCAACAGCATTTACATGATGGCCGACTCCGGTGCACGTGGTTCTGCAGCACAGATTCGTCAGCTGGCAGGTATGCGTGGTCTGATGGCGAAGCCAGATGGCTCCATCATCGAAACGCCAATCACCGCGAACTTCCGTGAAGGTCTGAACGTACTCCAGTACTTCATCTCCACGCACGGTGCGCGTAAAGGTCTGGCGGATACCGCACTGAAAACAGCGAACTCCGGTTATCTGACGCGTCGTCTGGTTGACGTTGCGCAGGATCTGGTGGTGACCGAAGACGATTGTGGCACCCTTGAAGGTATCACCATGACTCCGGTTATCGAGGGTGGTGATGTTAAAGAGCCACTGCGCGATCGCGTACTGGGTCGTGTTACCGCGGAAGACATTCTGAAGCCGGGTACCGCAGACATTCTGGTTCCACGCAACACGCTGCTGCACGAACAGTGGTGTGACCTGCTGGAAGCGAACTCTGTTGACTCCGTGAAAGTGCGTTCCGTTGTATCCTGTGACACCGACTTTGGTGTATGTGCGCACTGCTACGGTCGTGACCTGGCACGTGGCCACATCATCAACAAAGGTGAAGCCATCGGCGTTATCGCGGCACAGTCCATCGGTGAGCCGGGTACACAGCTGACGATGCGTACGTTCCACATCGGTGGTGCGGCATCTCGTGCGGCTGCTGAATCCAGCATCCAGGTGAAAAACAAAGGTAGCATCAAGCTCAGCAACGCGAAATCGGTTGTGAACTCCAGCGGTAAACTGGTTATCACTTCTCGTAACACCGAACTGAAGCTGATCGACGAATTCGGTCGTACCAAAGAGAGCTATAAAGTGCCTTACGGTGCTGTTATGGCGAAAGGTGATGGCGAGCAGGTTGCCGGCGGTGAAACCGTTGCAAACTGGGATCCACATACCATGCCAGTTATCACCGAAGTGAGTGGTTTCATCCGCTTCACTGACATGATCGACGGCCAGACCATTACTCGTCAGACTGACGAGCTGACCGGTCTGTCTTCTCTGGTAGTTCTGGATTCTGCTGAACGTACTACCGGCGGTAAAGATCTGCGTCCTGCCCTGAAAATCGTTGATGCTCAGGGTAACGACGTTCTGATCCCTGGTACCGATATGCCTGCGCAGTACTTCCTGCCTGGTAAAGCGATTGTACAGCTGGAAGATGGCGTACAGATCAGCTCTGGTGACACCCTGGCGCGTATTCCTCAGGAATCCGGCGGTACCAAGGACATCACCGGTGGTCTGCCACGCGTTGCGGACCTGTTCGAAGCACGTCGTCCGAAAGAGCCGGCAATCCTGGCTGAAATCAGCGGTATCATCTCCTTCGGTAAAGAGACCAAAGGTAAACGCCGTCTGGTTATCACCCCGGTAGATGGCAGCGAGCCGTACGAAGAGATGATTCCTAAGTGGCGTCAGCTCAACGTGTTCGAAGGTGAACGCGTAGAACGTGGTGACGTGGTTTCCGACGGTCCAGAAGCGCCGCACGACATCCTGCGTCTGCGTGGTGTGCATGCTGTTACGCGTTACATTGTTAACGAAGTACAGGACGTATACCGTCTGCAGGGCGTTAAGATTAACGATAAACACATCGAAGTTATCGTTCGTCAGATGCTGCGTAAAGCGACCATCGAGAACGCGGGCAGCTCCGAGTTCCTGGAAGGCGAGCAGGTTGAGTACTCACGCGTCAAGATCGCTAACCGCGAACTGGAAGCGAACGGCAAAATCGGTGCGACCTTCTCGCGCGATCTGCTGGGTATCACCAAAGCGTCTCTGGCAACCGAGTCCTTCATATCTGCAGCATCGTTCCAGGAAACCACTCGTGTCCTGACCGAAGCCGCTGTTGCAGGTAAACGTGATGAACTGCGCGGTCTGAAAGAGAACGTTATCGTGGGTCGTCTGATCCCGGCGGGTACCGGTTATGCGTACCATCAGGATCGTATGCGTCGTCGTGCTGCAGGCGAACTGCCAGCTGCACCGCAGGTGACTGCTGAAGATGCATCCGCGAGCCTGGCAGAGCTGCTGAACGCAGGTCTGGGCGGTTCCGACAACGAGTAATCGTTGATGCCGTAAATAAAAAACCCGCCTCGGCGGGTTTTTTTACAGCTGTAGCTTTTAATTCAGCAACGGTATGCGTCGATAAAGCTCAATCATGTCGCCCGCCAGATCCTGGATGACCATCGCGTTCATCAGGTGATCCTGAGAATGGACGGTAATCAGGTTAACCGGAAGCTTCCCGGTGCCTTCATCAAGACCAATAAGCTGTGTCTGGATGGTGTGCGCATGCTTCACATACTCGCGCGACTCTTCCATCGCCTTTTCGGCTTCGTCAAAGTCACCTTTACGCGCCATCTGTAATGCCGTCAGGGCAGCACTGCGCGCCGCACCCGCGTTGACCAGCAATTCCATGATTGTCGTTTCTAAGTCTTCCATTATGACTCCAGCAGTTTGAGCGCTTTTTCCAGTACGGCATCACCTTTCATCATGCCGTAATCCATCATGTCGATCACCGCGACCTTTTTACCCAGCGGCTCGGCCTGGGCCTGAAGTTTCGCCTGCTCGTATTTAACCTGTGGCCCCAGTAATACGATGTCGGCCGTCGCGATGTTGTCTTTAAATTCCGCGACCGGAACGGCTTTAATGGTGACTTCAACCCCTTTTTTCTGCGCGGCGTCTTTCATACGTTGAACCAGCATGCTCGTTGACATTCCCGCTGCACAGCATAAAACGATGTTCTTCATAATCAGCCTCGATCTACATGTGTTTATTGATAATTATCCCGTGCAGACTGCTTCAACAACCGCTTTACCGTGATTGTGTGTCAGGCATCACAAAGAAATCGGCATTTTTCTGAAACCGGTTACAATTTTGCGCCGGGCAGCGAAAATCAGCCGACGGACGTTCGAATAATGCGGTTTTTTCCCTGCTGTTTCGCGCTGTAGAGGGCGTTATCTACGCTCCCCACCAGTTCTTCCAGCGGTTCGAAATGCCATTCCCCCAGACCGGCACTGAACGTTACCCGCAGGTTTTCTTCCCGCCAGACGCGTTTTTCAACGGTGGTTCGCCACGCGTCCAGTAACGAGAATGCGCTAGCGATCTGGTCAGCCTGGAAAATCACTGCGAACTCTTCTCCACCGTAGCGGTAAACCGAGACGTTATGCGGCTGCATTATCTGGATCCCTTCACGCGCCACGTTACGCAGGACAATATCACCGCTCAGGTGACCCCAGGTGTCGTTAATCGATTTAAAGTTGTCGATGTCAATCAGCGCCAGGGCGAAAGGCTGGTGGGCACTGAGTAGCTCATCCACATCGCTATCAAATGCCCGACGGTTTTTGCAGCCGGTGAGTGCATCATGGGTGGCCTGGCGCACATAGGCCATCTCACGCGCTTTGTTGGACTGGATAGTATGGCTAAGCATCGCTTCCAGACGCGGAGCCTGGTTGACGTCGCCGGTTTTGATGGCGTTGATAATCGTCATCAGCACGGTACGCGACTCATGGCGCAGGTACAGACCGAAGAGGATGATAATGATGGCCGCCAGCGCAAAACCCCAGCCGACGATAGTGGTCTCATGGCGGGTAATGTCGGTGAGCGTTGCGCCCGAAACCCGGTAGATGACAAACCAGTCCGGGTTGGTGAAGGAGTAGTAGTAATACCAGGCTTTGGTTTTCTTATCATACAGATGGCCTTCGCCGCTGGTCATTTTGTCCATCAGCGCTTCGCTCACGTACTGCTTGAAGAGTGCGCCCGGATCAGGATGAAGCACCACGGCACCGTCGCGTTCGACAACAAAGAATTCCCCTTGTACAGGCGCTACCATCTGACGAAGGGTAAACCCCATGGAGGTCAAATCGAGATGAAATGCTATTGTACCCTTGAGCCGTCCTTCCGGAGAAATCAACGGCTTATAAAGAGTGACCGTGGGATGCCCGGTAAAATAGTCCATGTAAGGGCGGGTATAGTGGCTGAAGATGCTGGCTTCCGCCTGGGCGATGAACCATGGACGCGTCCGGGGATCGAAGGTTTTGCTCTTTTCCGTGGGAAGTACCTCCGGCGCGCGCAGATAACGGCCCTGGGTGTCTGTCAGAGAAATGGAAGAGACGGTCGGCATCAGGTTCTGTAGATGCATCAACATCTGTAAACCCTGCGACGGATTGACGTTCAGCATCTCGTTCAGCGTGTCGTTGCGTGAAAAATAGAGCGCCGAACGCCCAAGGATATAGTCGTTTTCACGCAGGATAGATTCGGTGTAGTTCACCGCCAGGTTGTGGGTGAAGTTACCATTAATCTTATGATAATCCTCAAGAAAATCTTTTTGTTGTGAAAGGGTAACCACGACCGCGATCAGCGCAAAACTGCACAGGATCCCCGCAAAGCTGAGCATAATGGGTCGGGTAAAAGAGAGCTTTCTGCTGTGAAGTGCCATGAGTTGTACATCAATCCTGATGGTGAGTTTTTCGTCTGCCGATATCCTCTCAGCATAGTCGCTGTCCTGCGGTTAGCTGTGAATTATACGGAACACAGTTTCAGATGAGATGATTTATCTTAAGAACCATTAAGAAAATACTCATTCACTGGCGGGCGGCGTGTGCAATGAATCAGAGGCAGGGCGAAACGAGGAAGAAGCTTTTCGCCCTGGTCAGCTTCCGTTGCTGACGGCATGACAATAAAAAACCGGACGATAGATGACAATCGTCCGGTTGTGACTCTCCAGAGCGCCTCGACAATTTTTTAACGGCTTGCAGTGCGTTTCAACGCATTTGCGAGGCTCTTCCCAGCCAACTATCCCAGTCTTTCCAGACCGGTTGTAACCCCTGCGCGGTCAGGGCGGCGGCAACTGCTTCTGGCCGTCGACCATCATGTGGCGCAAATTGTTCCAGCTCCGGATGGTCGTCGGCGTAGCCCCCTGGCTGCGTTTTGGAGAACGCACTGACGTTGTTAATCGCAAGCGGGATCACGCGGTCACGAAACTCAGGAGATTCACGCGTCGAGAGGGATAATTCAACCTCCGGGGCAAGCAGGCGAAACGCACAGATGGCCTGGACCAGCTGACGTTCGTCCATTACCGAGGCGGGTTCAACACCTCCCGTACATGGCCGCAAGCGTGGGAAAGAGATGGAGTAACGGCTTTGCCAGTAGTGCTGCTGCAGCCATAGCAGGTGTTCCGCTACCATGTAGCAATCCACTCGCCAGCTATCTGATAGCCCAATCAGCGCACCCAGACCGATTTTGTCGATCCCGGCCCGGCCCAGTCTGTCCGGGGTCTCCAGCCGGAAGAAGAAATCCTGTTTCTTTCCCTTCAGGTGATGCCGGGCATACGTCGCCTCGTGGTAGGTTTCCTGATACACCATCACTCCGTCCAGCCCGAGGGTTTTAAGCTCCGCGTATTCCTCCTGCGACAGGGGTTGAACCTCCATCTGTAGCGACGCGAACTGACGGCGAATGGCCGGAAAGTGCTGTCGAAAATAGTCCATCCCGACTTTGCTCTGATGTTCACCCGTGACCAGCAGGAGATGCTCAAAACCCATTTCACGGATGGCGGCACACTCACGGGCGATTTCACTCTCATCGAGTGTTTTCCGCTTGATGCGGTTGCTCATGGAGAAGCCGCAGTAGGTGCAGTCATTCGCGCACAGGTTAGAGAGATAGAGCGGTACGTAAAAGCTCACCGTGTTGCCAAAACGCTGGCGGGTGAGCCTCTGAGCGCGCTGGGCCATCGGCTCAAGAAAGGTGCTCGCCGCCGGAGAGAGCAGGGCCATCATATCGTCGCGGGACAGGTGACGGGCTTGTAAGGCGCGCTCCACGTCAGCCTGCGTTTTACTGTTGATACGCAGGGCAATATCGTCCCAGTTAAGCTGCCGCCAGCGGTCGGTAAAGGTGGTCATGAGAGCGCCTCCAGAAAGCCGGTCAACGGGCTGGTGGCCTGTGCCTGAAAACTGCGCGTTCCCGGGCCAGACTCTCGTGCCAGCAAGCCAGCCTCCACGGCCATGCGGAACGCACGGGCCATCCTGATGGGGTCGTCGGCGACCGCAATGGCCGTGTTCACCAGCACGGCACTTGCTCCCATCTCCAGCGCCTGGGCGGCATGGCTGGGCACGCCAATGCCTGCATCCACCACCACCGGCACGGTGGCTTGCTCAATGATGATCTCCAGCATGGCGCGGGTCTCCAGGCCCTGATTAGAACCAATTGGAGCGCCCAGCGGCATGACGGCAGCGCAGCCGACCTCTTCCAGCCGTTTACACAGCACGGGATCGGCCCCGCAGTAGGGCAGAACGGTAAAGCCTTGCTGCACCAGCTTTTCGGCCGCTTTTAACGTTTCGATGGGGTCGGGCAACAGCCAGCGCGCATCCGGATGTATTTCCAGTTTCAGCCAGTGGGTACCCAGCGCTTCACGAGCCAGCTGAGCCGCAAAAATCGCTTCTTCAGCCGTTTTCGCTCCGGAGGTATTGGGCAGCAGGGTAACGCCAGCATCCAGCAATGGTGCCAGAATGGCGTCGCTGTGATGGCGCAGATCGACGCGCTTGAGCGCCAGCGTCACCAGCTGGCTGCCGCTTTCACGGATGGCATCCACCATCAGCTGCGGCGAGGCGAATTTTCCGGTCCCGGTAAACAGATGTGAATCAAAGACTTTATCAGCAATACGTAACATCTCAGCCCCCGGCGATAACCTGAAACAGCAGGATCTGGTCGCCTTCGCTCACCTGCTGATGTTCCCACTGCTCACGCGGCAGGATCTGTTGATTAAGCGCCAGCGCCGTTCCCGGCTTGAGCTGGCGCAGCTTCTCGAGCAGCGCGGCAACGGTGAGACCGTCATCGCATTTCATCGGCTCATCATTAAACAGAATGCGCATTGCGGCCTCCGCACACCGGACAGTGGCTGGCGCGGTGCAGTGCCAGATGACGCCAGCCGCTGGAGCGGGCATCAAACAGCCGCAGCGTATTGCGCTCTGTTTCCATACCGCTGAGCAATTTAATGGCTTCCAGCGCCTGCAGGGTCCCCATCACGCCTACCACCGGGCCCAGTATGCCCGCGGTGCGGCAGTTGCGCTCCGGCTCGGCATCATCCGGCCACAGGCAGCGATAACAGCCCTGCGCCCAGGGCGGGGTCAGCACCATCATCTGCCCGCCGAAACCGACCGCACTGGCGGTGATAAGCGGCGTATTCTGTGCCACGCAGGCGGCGTTAATGGCCTGGCGGGTCGCCATATTGTCGGTGCAGTCCAGCACCGCATCAGCAAGGGCGACTTCGCGCTGCAGAGTGTCGCCGTGGAGCCGCTCCTGGTGCGCGATGAGCGTGATGTCCGGATTCAACTGCTTCAGCCTTTTGCGGGTGATTTGCGCTTTGGGCTGGTTAACATCCTCCGTGGTGAAGAGGATTTGTCGCTGCAGGTTACTGATATGAACCTCGTCGTCATCGGCCAGAACCAGCGTGCCCACGCCCGCGCCTGCCAGATAGAGCGCGGCAGGAGCGCCTAATCCGCCCAGACCAACAATCAGGACCCGGCTGGCGAGCAGCTTTTGCTGCCCGTCAATGGCGATATCCTCCAGCAGGATCTGGCGGCTGTAGCGCATAAAATCACGATCATTCATCGCCTGCTCCTGCCAGCTTTAACAGCTGTGCGGTGGCGGCCTGCCAGTCTGCCGCCTGGGTAATGGCGCTGACGACAGCGATACTGCCGACACCGGTATCCAGCACGGCAGGAGCGCGTTCCAGGCTGATCCCACCGATCGCGACGGTAGGGTAATCGGCAAGGCGTTTAACGTGCGCCGCCAGCTGCGTCAGCCCCTGTGGGGCAGAGGGCATCTGTTTGGTCTGCGTCGGAAAAACATGGCCAAGTGCGATGTACGAAGGGCGAGCCGCCAGCGCCACGCCGATCTCCATGTCGTCGTGTGTTGACACCCCCAGTCTTAATCCAGCGTCCCGGATAGCGCTCAGGTCCGTTGTTTCCAGGTCCTCCTGACCCAGATGCACACCGTACGCCTGGTGCTTAACGGCCAGTCGCCAGTAGTCGTTGATAAACAGGCGCGCGTCGTAGCGACGCCCCAGCGCGATGGCGGCGACCACATCGGCCTCCACCTCGTCATCACGTTTATCCTTGATGCGCAGCTGGATTGTGCGAACGCCGCACGCCAGCAGGCGTTCGATCCACGCTACGCTGTCCACCACCGGATAGAGCCCTAAACGGAAGGGAACGGAGGGGAAATCAGGCTGATACATTACGCCTCCTCTTTTTTGAGGTAGATTTCGCCGCCCTTCGCGCGGAAGGTTTCTGACATATCCGCCATACCCACTTCAATGGTTTGCGCGGCGGCGTAGTCACGGACTTCCTGGCTGATTTTCATCGAGCAGAATTTTGGCCCGCACATGGAGCAGAAATGCGCCACTTTGCCCGACTCCTGCGGCAGGGTTTCATCGTGATACGCGCGGGCAGTGAAAGGATCGAGCGCCAGGTTGAACTGGTCTTCCCAGCGGAATTCAAAGCGCGCCTTCGACATGGCGTTGTCGCGGATTTGCGCGCCAGGGTGGCCTTTGGCCAGATCCGCGGCGTGAGCGGCGATTTTGTAGGTGATCAGCCCCTGCTTCACATCCTCTTTGTTGGGCAGGCCGAGGTGCTCTTTCGGCGTCACATAGCAGAGCATGGCGCAGCCGAACCAGCCGATCATCGCCGCACCAATCCCGGAGGTGAAGTGGTCATAGCCCGGAGCGATATCCGTGGTCAACGGCCCCAGGGTATAGAACGGCGCTTCGTGGCAGTGCTCCAGCTCTTCGGTCATGTTGCGGCGGATCATCTGCATTGGCACGTGTCCCGGGCCTTCAATCATCACCTGCACGTCATACTCCCAGGCGATTTTGGTCAGCTCACCCAGGGTATGTAGTTCGGCAAACTGCGCTTCGTCGTTGGCATCACGAATGGAGCCCGGACGCAGGCCGTCGCCCAGCGACAGGGAGACATCGTACGCGGCACAGATTTCACAGATCTCGCGGAAGTGTTCGTAGAGGAAGTTTTCTTTATGGTGCGACAGGCACCATTTGGCCATGATAGAGCCGCCGCGCGAGACAATACCGGTCAGACGCTTCGCCGTCATCGGCACGTAGCGCAGCAGCACGCCCGCGTGAATGGTGAAGTAGTCGACTCCCTGTTCCGCCTGCTCCAGCAGCGTGTCGCGGAAGGCTTCCCAGGTGAGGTCTTCGGCAATACCGTTCACCTTCTCCAGTGCCTGATAAACGGGCACCGTTCCGATAGGCACCGGGCTATTGCGCAGGATCCACTCGCGGGTTTCGTGGATGTAACGCCCGGTGGAGAGATCCATCACCGTGTCCGCGCCCCAGCGTGTCGACCAGACCAGTTTTTCCACCTCTTCTTCAATGGAGGAGGTCACGGCCGAGTTGCCGATATTGGCGTTGACCTTCACCAGAAAGTTGCGGCCAATGATCATTGGTTCAGATTCCGGGTGATTGATGTTGGCAGGGATAATCGCGCGGCCAGCGGCCACTTCATCACGCACAAACTCCGGCGTGATGTTTTCCGGCAGACGTGCCCCGAAGCCTTCTCCCGGATGCTGGTGGCGTAACACCTCGCTGCGGATACGCTCGCGACCCATGTTTTCACGAATGGCGATAAACTCCATCTCCGGCGTAACGATGCCCTGGCGGGCATAGTGCAGTTGGGTAACGCATTTACCCGCTTTCGCGCGTTTCGGCGTCAGCAACCCGGTGAAGCGCAGCTCATCAAGACCATCGTCCGCCAGACGCGCTTTGGTGTACGCCGAGCTGCGGTCAGAGAGCTCTTCGCAGTCGTTACGCGCGTCAATCCACGGCTGGCGCAATTTCGCCAGCCCCTGCTGAACGTTAATGGCAACCGCAGGATCGCCGTACGGACCGGAAGTGTCATACACCGGAACGGCTTCGTTATCTTCATACTGCGGGTGCGCTTTGCTGCCACCGATAAGGGTCGGGCTAAGCTGGATTTCACGCATTGGCACGCGGATATCCGCCTGTGAACCGGTGATGTAAATGCGTTTTGAGTTCGGGAAAGCGGTGCCTTCCAGAGTGTCGATGAAGTGTTGGGCTTGTGCGCGCTGTTCGCGGCGGGTCAGTTTTGTTGTAGACATAGCTCATTCCAAAAGTGAAGGACATGGCTTGTCAGACGACGGATGAAGCAAGAGAGGATCGCCCTGGGGGCGATACAACAGCAGTGTGACTCTTGTTCCCTTCGCAGGTATTAGCCTGATCAGGTTCCGCGGATCCCGAATTAACGGTCTCAGCCCGTGCTTGCACACTGGGCACTCCGACAAGAAAAATCCCCCTCCGCAGAGGGGCGAATGGTTGTAAATTACTCGTTAACGATTAAGAACTCAAGCAGGTCGCGCGACGTTATCTTCGTGGCTCACATCCAGGCCGTGATCCAGGGCGAGGGCGATCAGCTTATCTTCCAGCGTGAATCGCTCTTCCAGCGCTTCGCCGAGGTCGGAAAGCGCCTGCTGAAACTCAAGATAGTTATCGTGATCGATAGCGTTCTCAAGCGTGGAATCGTAGTAATCCATGATCTGCTGGGTGTTAGCTTCCAGCAGCGGATAGAGTTTGCTGGCTGCTAAATACGGTGTAGTCCCTTCCATTTCGCGGATAATGCGTTCATAAATATTGAAATGGCCGTCGGACAGATAGTCGACCAGGCTCTGACAAAAATCATCCAGCGCTTTTTCATTCAACCGCATAAACGATTCTTTGCCAGGCTTAATACCGACCAGATTGTAATAAGCCACGAGTAGATGCTTGCGCACATGTAGCCAGCGATCCACCAGTTTGTTACTTCCTCTAACGCGCTCAGTCAGGCTCTCTAGCTGGTTTAACATGGTTGACTCCGCAAGGTTGAGAATTGAATCTGCTTATCCAAAATGTAACCACAATGCTAACAACATGTCAGTGAAGCGAAGGTAGTGCAATAGATATGGATCGTATTATTGAAAAATCAGATCTGGGTTGGTGGATCGTCAGTCACGAACAAAAATTATGGTTGCCTGCCGGGGAAATACCCTATGGCGCAGCAGAAAAATTCGATCTTGTCGGCCTGCCCGCGCTGAAGATCGGGGAATGGCAGGGTGAACCCGTGTGGTTGATCCAACAGCCACGCCGCAATGACATGGGATCGGTTCGTCAGGTGCTGGATCAGGATGTGGGTTTGTTCCAGCTGGCGGGCCGGGGTGTGCAGCTGGCTGAGTTTTACCGTTCGCATAAGTACTGCGGCTACTGTGGTCACACCATGCACCCCAGTAAAACCGAGTGGGCGATGCTCTGCAGCCACTGCCGTGAGCGTTACTACCCGCAAATTGCGCCGTGCATTATCGTCGCTATCCGTCGTGACGATTCCATCCTGCTGGCGCAGCATACCCGCCACCGCAATGGCATTCATACCGTGCTGGCCGGGTTCGTCGAGGTGGGCGAAACGCTGGAACAGGCGGTGGCGCGTGAAGTGATGGAAGAGAGCGGGATTAAGGTTAAAAACCTGCGCTATGTTACCTCCCAGCCGTGGCCGTTCCCGCAGTCGCTGATGACGGCCTTTATGGCCGATTATGACAGCGGCGAGATTGTCATCGACCAGAAAGAGTTGCTGGAGGCGAACTGGTATCGCTATGACGATTTGCCGCTGCTGCCACCCCCAGGCACCGTCGCCCGTCGGCTGATAGAAGATACCGTAGCAATGTGTCGGGCTGATGCTGAGTGACATGTTACACTGAGGCCATGACGCTTAAGGAACTGCAAAAATGACCGAACTGAAAAACGATCGTTATCTGCGTGCGCTGCTGCGCCAGCCCGTTGATGTCACCCCGGTGTGGATGATGCGCCAGGCGGGACGCTATTTGCCAGAGTACAAAGCCACGCGTGCGCAGGCGGGCGATTTTATGTCGCTGTGCAAAAATGCCGAGCTGGCGTGTGAAGTCACGCTCCAGCCGCTGCGCCGCTTCCCGCTGGATGCCGCCATTCTCTTTTCGGACATTCTGACCATTCCGGATGCGATGGGCCTTGGGCTCTATTTCGAAACCGGCGAAGGCCCGCGTTTCACTTCCCCAATCAAAAGCAGAGCGGATGTTGATAAGCTGCCCGTTCCCGATCCTGAACAGGAGCTGGGCTATGTGATGAATGCCGTGCGCACCATTCGTCGTGAACTGAAAGGCGAAGTCCCGCTGATTGGCTTCTCCGGCAGTCCGTGGACGCTGGCGACCTATATGGTTGAAGGCGGTAGCAGTAAAGCCTTTACCGTAATCAAAAAGATGATGTATGCCGAGCCGCTGGCCCTGCATGCGCTACTCGATAAGCTGGCGAAAAGCGTCACCCTCTATCTGAACGCGCAGATCAAAGCGGGTGCGCAGTCGGTGATGATTTTCGATACCTGGGGCGGCGTGCTGACCGGGCGCGATTATCAGCAATTTTCGCTCTACTACATGCACAAAATCGTTGATGGCCTGCTGCGTGAAAATGAAGGCCGCCGTGTGCCGGTCACGCTGTTCACCAAAGGCGGCGGTCAGTGGCTGGAAGCCATGGCGGCGACTGGCTGCGATGCGCTGGGTCTCGACTGGACCACCGATATCGCCGACGCGCGCCGTCGCGTGGGTGACAAAGTGGCGCTGCAGGGCAATATGGATCCGTCCATGCTCTACGCGCAGCCTGCCCGTATTGAAGAAGAGGTGGCGTCTATTCTGGCTGGCTTTGGCCAGGGGGAAGGGCACGTGTTTAACCTCGGGCACGGTATCCATCAGGACGTTCCGCCAGAGCACGCTGGCGCGTTTGTGGAGGCGGTGCACCGACTTTCTGCGCAATATCACAAATAAGGAGTGGTTATGGATCTCGCGTCATTACGCGCTCAACAGATAGAACTGGCTTCATCCGTGATCCGCGAGGATCGTCTGGATAAGGATCCCCCGCAGTATATAGGCGGTGCGGATGTCGGGTTTGAGCAGGGCGGTGAAGTGACGCGAGCGGCGATGGTGCTGCTGAAGTATCCCTCACTTGAGCTGGTGGAGTACAAAGTGGCGCGTATCGCCACCACCATGCCGTACATACCGGGCTTTCTCTCCTTCCGTGAATACCCCGCGCTGCTCGCAGCGTGGGAGCAACTCTCGCAAAAACCCGATCTGCTGTTTGTTGATGGACACGGTATCTCTCACCCGCGTCGCTTAGGCGTTGCCAGCCACTTTGGTCTGCTGGTGGATGTACCCACCATCGGTGTGGCCAAAAAACGCCTGTGCGGTGCATTTGAGCCGCTCTCCGCCGAGCCGGGCGCGCTGGCGCCGCTTATCGATAAGGGTGAGCAACTGGCATGGGTCTGGCGCAGTAAAGCGCGCTGTAACCCGCTGTTTATCGCAACCGGGCACCGTGTGAGCATGGACAGCGCCCTGGCCTGGGTGCAGCGTTGTATGAAGGGTTACCGTTTACCTGAGCCCACGCGCTGGGCAGATGCGGTGGCCTCTGCTCGTCCGGCTTTTGTTCGTTGGCAGGAAATTCAGTGATGAATCAGGTAAACTGCGGCTAATTTTCGATTCGAGATCTCATCATGCTACAAAACCCGATTCACCTGCGCCTTGAGAAGCTGGAAAGCTGGCAGCACGTCACCTTTATGGCTTGCCTGTGCGAGCGCATGTATCCGAACTACGCCGCGTTCTGCAAGCAGACGGAGTTTGGTGATGGCCATATTTATCGCCGGATCCTCGACCTCATCTGGGAAACGCTGACGGTCAAAGACGCAAAGGTGAACTTCGACTCTCAGCTGGAAAAGCTCGAAGAGGCTATTCCGGTGGCGGATGATTTTGATCTGTACGGTGTCTATCCGGCAATTGATGCCTGCGTAGCGTTAAGCGAACTGATTCACTCTCGTCTGAGCGGTGAAACGCTGGAGCACGCTATTGAAGTCAGTAAGGCATCCATTACGACCGTAGCGATGCTGGAAATGACCCAGGCAGGCCGTGAAATGACCGACGAAGAGCTGCGGGCTAACCCTGCTGTTGAACAGGAATGGGATATTCAGTGGGAGATTTTCCGCCTGCTGGCAGAGTGTGAAGAACGCGATATTGAGCTGATAAAAGGGCTGCGTGCGGACTTGCGTGAGGCCGGCGAGAGTAATATTGGTATAATTTTTAACCAATGAGACAACAAAACGTGATTTAACGCCTGTTTTGTCGCACCTCGACTCTTCCCTTCTGCCCCCCGTCTGGTCTACATTTGGGGGGCGAAAAAAAGTGGCTATCGGTGCGTGTATGCAGGAGAGTGCTATTTTGGCATTTTCGTCGCACTCGATGCTTAGCAAGCGATAAACACATTGAAAGGATAACTTATGAACAAGACTCAACTGATTGATGTAATTGCGGACAAGGCTGATCTGTCTAAAGTGCAGGCTAAAGCTGCTCTGGAATCTACCCTGGCTGCTATTACTGAGTCTCTGAAAGAAGGCGATGCTGTACAACTGGTTGGTTTCGGTACCTTCAAAGTGAACCACCGCGCTGAGCGTACTGGCCGCAACCCGCAGACCGGTAAAGAAATCAAAATCGCCGCAGCTAACGTGCCGGCATTTGTTTCTGGTAAAGCACTGAAAGACGCAGTTAAGTAAGACGCGTGGCAGTGAACAGTTTTAACGAAGGGGCGGCAACGCCCCTTTTGTCATTCTGGCGTGGCGCGCTCGCGCTGGCGGGCGTGTTACTGCTTTCCGCCTGTAGCCATGACACCTCTTTACCACCGTTTACCGCCAGCGGTTACGCTGACAACCAGGGAGCGGTGAGGATCTGGCGTAAAGATTCTGGCGGTGAAGTGCATCTGCTTTCCGCTTTTAGCCCGTGGCATAACGGCAATACATCGACCGCAGAGTATCGCTGGCAGGGAGACGACCTGTCATTCATCGAACTCAATATCTACGGCAAAACCCCCGAACATGTAAAAGTGCGGTTTGATGACCACGGCGAGCTGAGCTTTATGCAGCGTGAAGTCAACGGTCAAAAACAGCAACTCTCCAGCGATCAGGTTGCTCTCTATCGTTATCGTGCCGGACAAATCCGTCAGACCAGCGATGCGCTGCGTCAGGGACGCGTGGTGCTGCGTCAGGGGCGCTGGCATACCGATGGTACGGTCACTACCTGCGAAGGGCAGACAGTCAAACCTGATCTTGAATCCTGGGCAACCGAACATATTCAGCGCCGTCAGCGTCATTCATCGATGGAAGTGAGTGTGGCGTGGCTTGAAGCGCCTGAAGGCTCTCAGCTGTTGCTGGTGGCGAACGAAGATTTCTGCACCTGGCAGCCGACAGAAAAGAGTTTTTGACGTAAATCCCCTCTCCCTTGAGGGAGAGGGTTAGGATGAGGGGGGATTACTCCCCCTGCTCACGTGCAATCGCACGATAGCCGATATCCTGACGGCTAAAGCTACCGTTCCAGTGGATATCCGCCATCAGGGCATAAGCGCGCTTCTGCGCTTCGGCAACGGTATGGCCCAGCGCGGTGGCACACAGCACGCGACCACCATTGGTCAGTACGCGATCGTCGTCTGCCAGTTTCGTTCCGGCGTGGAACACCTTGGCACCTTCGGTTTCTTCCAGCGGCAGGCCATGGATCTCATCTCCGGTGTTGTAGTGGCCAGGATAACCGCCCGCAGCAATCACCACGCCCAGAGACGCGCGTTCGTCCCACTCTGAGGTTTTCTCATCCAGCTTGCCGTCGCATGCGGCCAGGCACAGCTCCACCAGGTCAGATTTCATGCGCAGCATGATGGGCTGAGTTTCTGGATCGCCGAAGCGGCAGTTAAATTCGATCACCTTCGGATTGCCCTGCTTGTCAATCATCAGGCCCGCATAGAGGAAACCGGTGTAAGTGTTACCCTCGGCAGCCATTCCTTTTACGGTTGGCCAGATGATTCGGTCCATGGTGCGCTGATGCACTTCATCCGTCACCACAGGGGCAGGAGAGTAAGCGCCCATACCGCCGGTATTCGGCCCGGTATCCGCATTGCCCACGCGCTTATGGTCCTGGCTGGTGGCCATCGGCAGAACGTGTTCGCCATCCACCATCACGATAAAGCTCGCCTCTTCGCCATCAAGGAACTCTTCAATCACGATGCGGTGGCCTGCGTCGCCAAAGGCATTGCCTGCCAGCATATCCTGTACGGCTGCTTCGGCTTCTTCGAGCGTCATCGCGACGATAACACCTTTACCGGCAGCCAGACCGTCGGCTTTAATCACAATCGGCGCGCCTTTTTCACGTAAGTAAGCCAGCGCGGGCTCGACTTCGGTGAAGTTCTGGTATTCCGCCGTCGGGATGTTATGACGCGCAAGGAAATCCTTGGTAAAGGCTTTAGACCCTTCCAGTTGTGCTGCGCCTTCCGTCGGGCCGAAGATTTTCAGACCTGCGGCACGGAACGCGTCAACGACGCCAATCACCAGTGGCGCTTCCGGGCCGACGATGGTGAGATCGATTTTCTCGTTCTGGGCAAAGCTCAGCAGCGCGGGGATATCGGTCACGCCGATGGCGACGTTCTGCAGCGCAGGTTCCAGCGCCGTACCCGCATTACCCGGAGCCACAAAAACGGTTTCAACCAGCGGAGACTGCGCCGCTTTCCACGCCAGCGCGTGCTCGCGCCCGCCGTTACCAATCACTAATACTTTCATTTTCTGCTCCGGGAATTAATGACGGAAGTGACGCATATCGGTGAAGATCATCGCAATGCCGTGTTCGTCGGCAGCGGCAATGACTTCGTCGTCACGGATAGAACCGCCAGGCTGGATCACACAGGTGATACCCACAGCGGCGGCCGCATCAATACCGTCACGGAACGGGAAGAAGGCGTCAGACGCCATGGCAGAACCTTTTACTTCCAGGCCTTCGTCGCCTGCTTTGATACCGGCAATTTTCGCAGAGTAAACGCGGCTCATCTGGCCTGCACCTATCCCGATGGTCATGTTCTCTTTGGCATAGACAATGGCGTTGGATTTCACGAACTTCGCCACTTTCCAGCAGAACAGCGCATCACGCAGTTCCTGTTCGGTTGGCTGACGTTTGGTGACGACGCGCAGGTCAGCGGCTGTCACCATGCCCAAATCGCGATCCTGAACCAGCAGCCCACCATTTACACGTTTGAAATCAAGACCCGGCACGCGCTCTGCCCACTGGCCGCAAACCAGCACGCGCACGTTCTGTTTCGCGGCGGTGATTTTCAGCGCTTCTTCAGACGCAGATGGCGCGATGATCACTTCAACAAACTGGCGAGAGATAATGGCCTGCGCGGTTTCGGCATCCAGTTCACGGTTAAACGCGATAATGCCGCCGAAGGCAGAGGTTGGGTCAGTTTTATAGGCGCGATCGTAAGCGTCCAGGATAGAAGTACTGACCGCTACGCCGCAGGGGTTCGCGTGCTTCACAATAACGCAGGCAGGTTCATTGAACTCTTTCACACACTCCAGTGCGGCATCGGTATCGGCAATATTGTTATAAGAGAGCGCTTTGCCCTGAACCTGCTGGGCGGTAGCGACAGAAGCTTCTTTTACCTCTTCTTCTATATAGAAGGCTGCCTGCTGGTGGCTGTTCTCGCCATAACGCATATCCTGCTTCTTGATGAAGTTCAGGTTCAGCGTGCGTGGGAAGCGGCCGGAAGGATCTTTGCTTTCGCCGTGGTAAGCCGGCACCAGGCTACCGAAGTAGTTGGCGATCATGCTGTCGTACGCGGCGGTGTGTTCGAATGCCTTAATCGCGAGGTCGAAACGGGTGTCCAGAGTCAGTGACCCTTCGTTCGCATCCATTTCATTAATAATGGCGGAGTAGTCGCTGCTCTTCACCACAATGGCCACGTCTTTATGGTTCTTGGCCGCGGAGCGCACCATCGTCGGTCCGCCGATATCAATATTCTCTACGGCGTCTTCCAGAGAGCAGCCTTCACGCGCCACGGTCTGGGCGAACGGATAAAGGTTAACGACAACCATATCAATTGGCGCGATATCATGCTGTTCCATAATGGCATCATCCTGACCGCGACGACCCAGAATGCCGCCGTGGACTTTCGGGTGCAGGGTTTTGACGCGTCCATCCATCATTTCCGGGAAACCGGTGTAATTGGACACTTCGGTTACCGGCAGACCTTTATCTGCTAACAGGCGTGCGGTACCACCTGTGGACAGCAGCTCTACACCACGTGCAGAAAGTGCCTGAGCGAATTCGACGATACCGGCTTTATCAGAAACACTGAGCAGAGCGCGGCGGACTGGACGACGTTGTTGCATGGTAAATCCCCTGGATTTCACGATTACAGAGAGCGTTAGATGAATTTTCCAGCGAAAAACTCATCTAACACACCTGACGAGGCATCCTTGTTAAGCGCGAGCATTTTAACGAAAACGTTTGCGCAACGCTCGCGAATTTTCACTTTTTCGCATCGCTGTGGATAACTCTGTGTGTAAAAAGGTATAAGGCGGGGTTTTGCTGGGGAATGCAGCAGTCAGTCATTTTTCTGTCATTTAGCGGTTGCGGCCTGCGGAGAACTCCCTATAATGCGCCTCCATCGACACGGCGGATGTGAATCACTTCACAAACAACCCGGTCGGTTGAGGAGAAAAAATCCTGAAATTCAGGGTTGACTCTGAAAGAGGAAAGCGTAATATACGCCACCTCGCGACAGAGCGCTGAAGCGCGTCGCAACTGCTCTTTAACAATTTA